>JACMPS010000474.1 GCA_014377395.1 Chthonomonadaceae bacterium | reverse complement strand
GCGTGATGCAATCGCGCTACGAATATCCCCTTCTTTTTCAAACAAAGGAAGACATTCCCTAAGACAAATCTCTGCACGTTCACACTCGCCACGACGCAAATGAACGGCTCCACGGCGCAAGAGAATATGGGCAAGCCGAGACCGATGCGCCTCCGCGTCTTTTGCGAAGAGAGAGCGTTCGTAACGCTCCGCCATTTCCAGCAGACGTTCCGCCACTGCATAGGGTCCTCGCCGCAGATAGTAGCGACCGAGTGCCGCTCCAAAGCGTGAGGCGGATTCGGTATCCCCTTTGTCCTCCAGGAATTTAAGTGCGGAAGTCATGTTTTCCACTTCCAGCGCAAACGTTTTCATGGATTGACGAGTGTCGCCTTCAAGACCTGTCGCCAGTATTTCGGCTCTTTTCAGGAAGTAGGCGGCGTGACGTTCCCGCAACTGTTGGAGGCGATCCGTTCCCTCCAACTTTTCAAGGGCGTATTCGCGCAGAGTCGTTAGCATCAAATAGCGTGTTGACGCCTGCACTTCCTCGGCTTTCAACAGCGACTTGTCCCGCAATGCGATCAACAAAAAGAAGGCGTCCGGTGCATCACAGACGGCTTCGACTTCCTCCATCGAAAAGCCGCCGACAAACACACCGAGCTCCGCGTAGAGGGTGCGTTCCCCCTCCGTCAGCAGTTCGTAACTCCAATCGATGGCTCCTCGAAGTGAGCGCAAACGCGGCTCCAGGTCGGGGCGTGTGGCGGCAATCAAACGAAAACGGCGGCTCATTTGCGGCACGAGTTGTTGAGGGGTCAGGGCGCGAACAAGCGAAGCCGTCAGCTCGAGCGAAAGCGGCAGTCCTTCCAGTTCACGACAGAGTTTTGCGATTGAGGGGGCATTTTCGCGAGTCAGCGTAAATCCGGTACGTGCCATTGAAGCCCGCTCGACAAACAATCTGGCACTGTCGAAACGAAGGAGAGTCTCATAGGATTCCCCCTCCGGGGGAATTTTCATTGGCTCGATTATCACTTCACGTTCGCCACCAATCTGCAAAAGTTGTTGTGACGTGGTGAGAATGGTAAGGCGCGGACAACTCTGGATCAGGTCGCTGACAAAGGGAGTGGCTTCCATCACCCGCTCGAAATTTTCCAGCAAAAGCAGTGCCTGTTTCTCCCGAAAAAAAGAGATCAGACGGGCTTCGGCTTCAATGCCGGGGTCAGGCGCAAGCGCCTCTTGCAAAGCGCCTGCGATTGCCTCCGGAACTTCCTGCGGGCTTCTGACATCCGCAAACTCCACGCGCCACATTCCCCCCGGAAACGCTTCCAGACTGTCGAGTGCCGTCTGAGTAGCGATACGTGATTTGCCAACTCCTCCCATTCCTGTCAGCGTAATCAGGCGACAGTTTTCTACCATTAAAAGACGCTTGGTGTGATTCATCTCAGATGTACGCCCGATGAAAGCCGTGAGTTGCGCGGGAAAGTTGTGCTGAAGTGAGGTCAATGTCCGCAAAAAAGGGAATTGTCGGTCTTTGAGGGCGGGGTGCATCAATCGGAAAAGAAGACAGGGTTCACTTAAATTTTTCAGGCGGTGAAGTCCAAGTGAAACAATCGTGGTATTTTCCAGAGGGTTGTCTTGAAGGCGTTGTGCGGCAAGCGGAGAAAGCAAAATCATATCGCCGTGTCCGGCATCGCTGATACGCTGTGCCAGATTGACCTCAGAACCGAAGTAGTCTCCGGCTTGCGGCGTGAGAACGGCGCAATGGATACCGACTCGCACCCGCAATCCATCCGTCGCCGAAAAATCTTCCTGCTGAAGTCTTTGCTGGAAATCGAGCAGACAGGCGGTTGCGGTATAAACATCGGAGAAAACGAAAAAGTATCCGTCTCCCAGATTTTTGACGAGATAGCCGCCTGCCGCTTCTACAAGGGGTTCGAGCAGTGCATTATGGCGTGACAGTGCTTCCAGAAACGCGGTTTCGTTCTGGGAGGAGGCACGAGCGGAACCTTCGATGTCGGTGAAGACCAGCGTAACATCACCGGAGGGGGGACTGTGTTGCATGAGCGTAGAGGTTCCTGTCAAAGCGGCTTGGGTTTGACTTGAAAAGGAAAAGAGCCAACTCTATTATAACCACTTTCCGGGCAATCCGGGAAGAAAACGCAGAAGAAAGTGTCATAGTCAGGTATTAAGCGTTGAGAGGGAGGTTTTTGTCTCTTCATTTGCCCTCATGCACAGCGACCAACCGAAATTGTCTTAACTCCCTCCCATTAGGCAAGGGGAGGCTCTGGGTAGGGGTAGTGCATTTATATTTTGATCGTGCCCTGGGAGGAGTCCAGGGAATAAATTCCCCGGCTACAAAGACGCCCCAATCACAAACTCCTGCTTAACCGTCTGCAGTGACATCCAATCACAAACTCCTGCTCAACGGTTCGCAGTGACATCCAATCACAAACTCCTGCTCAACGGTTCGCAGGACTTCCACCTCCGTGGACTTCAATGCAAAGGCAATGCTCCAGGTCTCAACCTTTGGAGACCTTCTGTTTGACTTGCAAGTACGACTTTGGTATCCGATTTTTATCCGGTTGGGGCAACCCGCCACCAATCTGAAGTTTTTTCCTTCGACGGAGCGAAAACCCTCACCCCTATCTTGTCCACTCACACTCTCCCTGCCACTCGATCAGACTCATCAGGAAGAGGGAAGCCAAGGCAAACGCCCGTTCCTGCTCAAACAGCCTTCGCGCTCTCCTTCTCAACACTGAATACTTAACACTCGACACTTCTCCCGGTGCATTAATCTTCGCTTGCGTTTGACAAAATCCTTGATGAAAGTCTATACTTTGCCCGGTTGATTTTTATCTCTCAATCTTTTTCGATCTTTCCGAAAATTCTTTTTAACAAAAACAGACAAAAGCGCGGAAGAAGACGGCGAAATCTATACGGGAACCCCCGAATAGAACCGCCCTATGGTAATACCATGACCCTGGAAACGAAACTTTCACTTGACAATTCAGAGGCGATTCACGAACAAAGTGTTGCGGATGTTAGCCTCGCCACGCCCTCTCTTTTGCCGGCTTTTCCGCGTAAGCCCCTTAATACAACGATCTCAAATTGTCCGCCGTCCGGAATCAGACGCTTTTTCGACATTGCTCAGACAATGGAGAACGTGATCTCGCTTGGCGTCGGCGAACCCGATTTCGTCACGCCCCGGCGTATCCGTGAAGCGGCGATTCGCGCACTGGATCACGGCGGAACCACCTACACGGCAAACGCGGGACTGCTTTCCCTGCGGAAAAGCATCTGCAAAAACCTCTCTGAACGCTATAATGCTCACTACAATCCCGAAACCGAATGTGTGGTGACAGTCGGTGTTTCCGAGGGACTGGATTTAGCCTTTCGAGTGTTGCTCAACCCCGGCGATGAGGTGCTGGTTCCCGATCCCGACTATGTCTCATACGCGCCCTGCATCGAGTTTGCGGGGGGCATTGCCGTGCCTGTTCCTACCTCTGCGAAAGACGGATTTCGACTTCACGCCGAAGCCATTGAAGCGGCAATTACGCCTCGCACCAAAGCCCTGCTGATTGGTTCCCCGGCAAATCCGACAGGAGCCACGCAGTCCCGCGAAGACCTGCAAAAACTGGTGGACATGGCGAACCAACACGATTTCTATCTTGTTTCCGATGAAATTTACGACCGTCTCACCTACCTCGGCGAACATACCTGCCTCGGTTCGCTTCCGGGTGCAAGAGACCGCACGATTGTGCTGAACGGCTTCTCGAAAGCCTACGCAATGACCGGGTGGCGCGTTGGCTATACCTGCGCTCCCGAACCGATCTCAAGGCTGATTTTGCGGATGCACCAGTATACGATGCTTTGCGCCCCGCATCTCGCTCAAATTGCCGCACTAGAAGCACTCGATCATGCCGAAGAAGACGTACAGGCGATGATTGCCGACTACGCCCTCCGTCGCCGATTTTTCGTGGACGGACTGAATGCAATCGGGCTGGATTGTGGAGAGCCGCAGGGTGCTTTCTACGCATTTCCTCTGATCAAAAGCACGGGCTTAACGAGTGAGGAATTCGCGGAAAGACTGCTCATGGAAGAACGAGTGGCAGTCGTTCCCGGCGGTGCCTTTGGCAAGTGTGGGGAAGGTCATGTGCGCTGTTCCTACGCTACCTCAATGTCGCAACTCACTTCCGCTCTGGAGAAAACAGGGCGTTTTGTCGAGCGCGTGAAGGCGGAACCGGGCAATTCTCGGAACGTTAACGTCTCTGAACCCGTCACTATCATTGCAGAAAATCACCATGCGTAAAAAAGAGAATACAAACTCAGGGCTTCAAGAGGGAAGTATTTTCACCTGTTCTCCTAAGTTTGTTTCAGGGTTGGGTCTGTTGGTGACGCTAATTTTCATGAGTTCCGTCTCCTTCGCTGACCGATACATTCTCTCACCGCGTGGTTCGACTTTAGACCCGAACGGAATCAAATCCGAATTTTTGATGTCGCCCTCACGAGGAAATGAAAACTACAGCTGGTTACAAATTTCGTCCGGGGTGGGGATCGAAATGGAGTACAATCGTTTTGACCGATTCGGAGACGGCAAAATCCGAAACTCCTTCAATGTGCAGTACCCCATTCTAAGCGACCTGGGGCAATTTCCGGCGATTTCGGTAGGCATTCGTGATCTACTGGGGACAGGGCAGGAACGCCAATCCCTTTACTTTGTAATCGGGAAAGACCTGCCGCTTTCACAACGTCAGTTGGGTTTTGTTCGCGAGGTGAATGTGAGTATCGGGGGTGGAATGAATTATCTTTCGGGTCCGACGCTCGGCGCACGAGTTCGGCTTCGATCCGGGGCAACGTTCACGGGTGAATACTTTCGGTATCGCTTTAACGGGAGCGTGAGTGTTCCCTTGATCCGACATTTTCAGGGTAATGTCAGTAGCCTGAACGGGCAACTCTTTTACGGTTTGACCTACACATTTGCGCCCTGAGCGGAGGCTGAAAAAAGAAGCCAGGACAAGAAAAAACGCATTTTCCTCGTCCCTGTTTTCTAGCCCCTCTCTTTCTGAAAGGTAGAGTATGGATAGTCGCGATAATCGCACGGTGGCTCTCATCAAGAGTCTGGAAACCAAAAACCGTTTCTACGCCCTTGTGACGCCTGAGAGCGGAATTCGCAATGCGGAGACCGTCGAGCGAATCCCCGAAGACCTTTTGTTGGGGATTGCTTACCCCTGTCTTGAGGACGGACTGAACGACTTCGCTGTCATTCGCACAACCTTCGAGACGCTTGATTATTTTCCTGAAGACGATCCCGTGCGGGACGAAATGATGGAGATTATCAGCGATGCACGGGGCAATCTCACCCGTCGCCTGAAAGAATTGCGCGACAGAATCCGCAGCAATACCGCCATTTTTCTCGGAACGGACTACAACGAGTTCAAGAGTTACGCGCTCGACATGGCGATTGGACGGGGCTACCCTCGCCGCAATCTCGACAGCATGATGAAACTGAACGTCTTTAGCATGGTGGCGCAGGAAGGTGGATCCGACGGAAACGCAGACGTGTACCGCTACGAATTTGCCGTCCCGATAGACCCGAAAATTCTGAAGGAAACGCCCGCCCGCGACTTTATCGTATTGCTTTTCGAGGATGTGTTGCACAGCGTGCTTGACGACGCCAACTACACCGGGCGTTTTATGTTCGACAAAAACGTGTTTCAGAAGTTTATCGCAGTGATGTTTGTCAATTACGCTACTACCGATCCCATGTTTTACGGCATCAACCGACAGGATTATGCCGTCTCCGCTGATAAGGACATGGATCAAACGCCGCTCTATGTTGCGATCCGTAAGGAAATTACGGAGATCGAAGAGCGAAAACTCAGCGAAGGCAACAGTGCGCCTTCCATGTTCACCTCGCCCTTTTCGCCGCCCGTGCCGCCTACGTCTCTGTATCCTACTGCGATTTCCACTCCCTCGCCCGATGACGGTGAAAACAGTGGTTTTATGATGTTTGGAGACTCGATTGATCTCCCTGCGGAGATCAAAAACGAAGAGGCGCTCATGGGTTCGATCACCTCGCTTTGCTCTGCGGCGAAACTCCTCTTACGCAAGAACGACCCGGACACGGAGCGGTTTGCCCGCTTGATTCTCACGGATGCAGTGCGCCTCGTAGATGAACTGAAGCGTCTCCACATTCTGCCGCCACAGGCGATTAACCCCGGTCTCTCCGACTAAAAAGAGAAAACTTGAATTCCCTCCCCAGGTATATGGAGAGGGATTTCGATTGTCAGGGAAAGTATAACAAACTTTAGCCCTGATCACAGACGCGGTAAGCCTGTTCCATTGCCGCCACCGGATCACCTGTCGGCACGTATTCCTGCCCCACATAGCCCGTATAAGCGGAGGCGGCAATCGCTTGCATGATCGGCGGATAATAGATTTCCTGTGACTCGTTGAGTTCGTGCCGTCCCGGATTGCCCGCCGTGTGGAAATGCCCAATATATTCCAAATTTTGTGCGATGGTTCGCATCAAATCACCTTCCATAATCTGCATATGGTAGATGTCATACAGCAGTTTGACATGGGAAGAGTTGACCGCTTTGCAGACTTCGACGCCCCACGCCGTATGATCGCACTGATAGTCCGCGTGATCCACTTTCGAGTTCAGCAGTTCCATAATCAGCGTGACTCCGGCACTCTCCGCCGCTTTCGCCACACGACCTAAACCCTTTGCCGTGATGTCCGCCCCCTCCGTGTCGGAGAGACCGTTTCGGTTTCCACTGAACACGATCAAAGCCGAAATCCCCCACTTCTGTGCCAGAGCCAATCTTTCTTCGACTTCGCGCTCGATGCGGTCATGATTCGCTTCTTTATTCAGTCCATCGGACAACGACTCATGCCCGCCCGTTGTCACGATCTTCAATCCCGCGTCACTAATCGGAGCGTATTGCTCTACCGGACACATCTCGAAACCCGCATAACCGATCCGTGAAGCCTCGCGAATCAAATCTGCTTCGGACAGTTTTCCCTTGACCGCCCACCATGCCAGCGACTGTTTGATTTTCCCCATCGTCTTCGATCCTCGTTTCCCGTATTTTTACTTGTTTCATGCTTTTTTGGTGAACTCTGCCGCTCCAAATACGTCTTAAAGACTTCGTATCGAACCGGTTTCATCTGACTACCGAAAAGGCACGATGCCTTTCAACATTCGGGGCAAGAGACCTCCTCTCCTGCCCGAATTTCCGATTATACAAAAATAAAGAGATTCAATCGCTATTTTATGCTAAAAACTCCCTTTTCGACGCTGAAAAGGGTTGACAGTCCTCCTCAAGAGGTCTATAATGGATCTGTGGAGAATGTCATTGTGTCGTGGACTTCTCGTGTTCGGGTCAAACCAACAAAAACACGAGGCGAAACGACAAAAGGCGAACGTATCGGAAAAGCAATTTTTTTTCGCAGTTCTCTTGTAGAGACAAGGGAGGGCGAGTGGAATCCGACCCGCAGGGGTGAGAGCGTCCTCATACCTGGATTGATTTCAGGATCATTTGTTGTTTTCAACCTGAACAACGCCGCGTAATCCGCCGAAAATGGAGCGTAGGAAAAGAGGTGCTTCGATGCCTCCCATCAGGATGTGATATAACGCTCACGAAGAGGATGCTCATGGTCTTTCGAGAAGAAAGAACATTGAGACGTTCGTTTCGTGGTTCGCTATGCCGAGGTCTCCACCGTGTTGATGTATCAGGAACAAAAACAAAGCGCCAATCAACGGATTGATCCCAAGATCATCATGGCGAACAACATTTTGCAGTTGAACTCGATAGAACTCCACCATACTATCGAGGATGAACTGCTGGATAACCCTGCCCTCGAAGCTGTCGAAGAGGGACATTGTGACGGAAAGTGTGTGGACGCCCACAACTGCCCCTACTGTTCCGCGCGCCTCAAGCAACGCGAGGAAAGCGACGACACGCCCCATGATCTCTACGATTCCGGCGACCCCGAAACCGATTATGAACCCTATTTCGGAGCCTTTTCTCTTGAACCCGATGAAGAATACGATCCCCTCGGAAATCTCGAAGCGGAACTTACCCTTGCCGAGCATCTGCGCGGATTGCTTCGCGCGGGAATAGATGCCTCCGATTACTGGATCGGGGAATACATCATTCACACGTTGGATGACAAGGGCTGGCTCGGCGAAACCGTCGAGGCTACCGCCTTAGAACTCGATGTCGAAACCGAAGACGTATTGCGGGTTCTGACTGTGATTCAATCGTTCGACCCTCCCGGCGTTGCCGCACGCGGCTTGCAGGAATGTCTGTTGCTCCAGATTCGTTTCCTCAAAGAGGAAGCGCAAACGCCTGCCATCGAGCAGTATAACGCTCTGGCGGAACGTGCCATTCGTGATTTCTTTGAGCATTTTGGGGCAAGGCGCTACTTGAAACTGGCGCGAAGCCTCGGTTGCACCGCCGAGGAAGCCAAACAAACCCTCGAATATATCCGTGCTCACCTTAATCCACGTCCTGCCGCTCAGTTTCGTCCACCCTGGTCTTATCGCCCGGCAAACGCTAAGTCCACGATTCGCCCGGATGTTTTTATCCGGCGCAACGAACACGGCTACGAGATCGAAGTCATTGGAGGAGAGCCTTACGGATTGGGTCTTAATCCGATGTTTCGGGACGCCTATTCTCAGATCAAAGCGGGTTCCGGGAGCCACACTGAGGATGAGCGGCGCATCATTACGGAGTATGTCGAACGAGCGGAATTGTTTATCCGCAACATCAATCAACGGCGACAAACTTTGAAGCAGATCACACGCATGATCATTGATTTTCAGACCGGATTTATCGAAACGGGGTCACGTCAATTCCTGCGTCCGCTCACGCGCACTCGCATCGCCAAAATGCTCAGTATCCATGAGTCTACCGTCAGTCGTGCCACCGCCAACAAATTTGTACAGCTGCCCAATCAAGAGGTTGTTAATTTTAATCTTTTCTTTAATTCGTCGCTCTCTACAAAAGACATTATCGAAGAAATCATTCTGGACGAAGATCCCACCTCACCCTATTCCGATCAGCAAATCGTGGACAAACTAAAGGAGCGCGGCGTGACGGTCGCCCGTCGCACCGTCGTCAAGTATCGTGAGCAGGAGAAAATTCTCTCCTCCACACGCCGCCGAAGATAAGAGGAAAGTGTTGGGTGTGGAGTCTTAAGTGTGGAGAGAAGCAGTGTGGAAATCAAGAAAATCGAGTTGAAACAGGTGTTTGCTTCCTCTTCATGCAGGGAGTCCAAGGAATAAATTCCCCGGCTACAAAAGTGCCCCAATTACAAATTCCTGCTCAACGGTTCGCAGGACTTCCACCTGCGTGGACTCCAAAAAGTACGGCGATGATCCCTTGTTTAACCTCCTGAGCCTTCTGTTGCACCATGAAGCACAAATCGGACACCCTAACCTCATCCTCTGTCAAAAACCTATCTTGCTCCCTGAGCGAAAGAAAACATCTGCGCGTTTAGCACTGGAATAAATTCCGCGCTCGCAGGTGTTTCCCCCTAGTTTAGACAAAAACCGGACACCCCATTCTTGCTTCACGGTGAAACACAGGGATTTCGCAGGTCAAAATATTAATTATCGTCGTTGCTTGTGTATTGCGTCCCCTCTTAGTCCACGCAGGTGGAAGTCCTGCGAACCGTTGAGCAGAAGTTTGTGATTGGATGTCACTGCAGACCGTTGAGCAGAAGTTTGTGATTGGATGTCACTGCAGACCGTTGAGCAGAAGTTTGTGATTGGATGTACCTGCAGACCGTGTAGGGGCGTCGCTTGTTGCGCCCGTTTGTGATTGGGGCACCCTTGGTGCCGGGGAATTTATTCCCCGGACTCCCTCTCAACCCCCTCCTAACCTTCCCCTTGCATAAGGGGGAGAGACAAGATTGATGCGCTTGTTCTAAAATGAGAAGCCTTTGCACCGTCAACGACGGTACAAGGGCTTCTTTCAGTTTGCCCCACGCAAAAACCCGTATTCTAAGGAGGTTTCTCCTGCCGCCAGGTATGGCACAAAAGGAACAGGACACGAAAAAATAAACTGTTCTCGATTCCCGCTGAACAGAGGAGACTTTACCATTGTGAAAAAAAAATTAGGAAAGGGGCATTACGTCCCTGTGCTGGCGTTGCTCCTCGGCGGGATCGCTCCCGCTCAGGCGCAATTCAGTGCTAACTTCAGAGACCCGGAGCACTTCGCTCCTTTTCGCTTTGATCTCCCCGGCAACATCCCTAAAGTGACCGGCGATCTGGGCGATCTCGGCTACTACGACGTGCGCGACGGAGTGATGTTGCTCACCGCTCAGCAAGATTGCACTCTGGCGGGAAGTGCCAACAACGCCCGACTCACCCCCAATGTGCGGGTGAAAGATGCCACCCCACCCGCCGATTGGTTTATCGAAACCAAATTCAAGGTAAACTTTTTAGGATTTAAGGAGGCTGCCACCGTTGGCTTACTCATCGCCGATGACGCCGATAATTACTGCCTCGTTCACCTGAAACACAACGTCAGAAACTTTGATTATCTCAACGTTGCCTTTGAGCAAAACGGAG
>JACMPS010000473.1 GCA_014377395.1 Chthonomonadaceae bacterium | reverse complement strand
TGCGCTCCGGCGGAATCTCGCTCGATCAACTTATCGCTCAGCACAACGGAATGGCAACCCCGCTCCCCTCTCTCGAACTGAGTATTGATCCACCGACGACTTATGTGGATACGAATGTAGGCTTCACGGCACTCTACGGATCTCACATTTCGTGGAGTACGCCGACCACGCCCGTTTCCCGCGAGATCAATCCGCAACTTGCCTTTGATCGCCTGTTTCGCCGAACAACAAAGCCGAACGCTTCCAACGCCAACGATGCCTCCATTCTGGACACCGTGAATGAGGAGGCGAAAGCCTTGCGGAAGAAAGTCAGTGAAGCGGATGGACGAAAACTGGATGAGTACTTCGATGCAGTACGCTCGGTGGAAACCCGAATCGCCTTTGATGCCCGACATCGCAAAAACGAGTACATGGATGACAAACTCGCCCGCGCTGAGATCGAAAAACTCGGTAGCCGCATCAAAAGTGTTTATGGCGATCCCGGCAAACTGCTCAATCGCGCCGTAGACCATACCACTCAAACGCAGATTATGATGGACTTGATCACGCTTGCGTTCTGGACGGATTCAACTCGTGTGGCAACATTTATGTTCGGGAATGAAGTTTCCGGCAAAAACTTTTCCTTTCTCGAAGGGGTGACCGGAAGCCACCACGAAATTTCTCATCACGAGAACAATTCGACCAAGTTGGAAATGTACCGCCGAATCAACGTTTGGCACATCTCGCAGTACGCCTATTTGCTGGAGCGTCTCAAGAGCATCAAAGAGGGAAACGGAACTCTGCTCGACAATTCAATGGTGCTGTTTGCGGGGGGCATGAAGGACGGGAACGCCCATGACCCCCACAATCTTCCTATCGTGCTGGGGGGAAAAGCAGGAGGAACTCTCGCTACCGGACGACACATCATCTCTCCGAAAAACACGCCGCTCTGTTCGCTTTATCTGGGAATGTTGACTCGCGCCGGGGTTCCGATGGTGCATTTCGGGGACAGTTCCGAAGAACTAAAAGGACTGGCAGGGTAGAAAAGAAGCAAAAGCCCCCTCCCCCAAAATCTGGGAGAGGGGAGCCGATGCTCCTCATACTTTTTTTCCGTATTTTGTCTTTTAATCTGTGTCTATCGGTGTTAATCTGTGGATCAATCTCTTCTGCATTTCTCTGTGCCTCTAGCGTAGCGAGTGGTTAGTTTCTTCTTTTCGCGTCAGGGTGAAGAGAGCAACTTCGGGTTTCGCTCCAAAACGGAACGGGACGCCCACATTGCCCACGCCTCGGTTGACGTAAAGAGTCACTTTCCCGACTCGGTAAAACCCGGCGCGATACCGCTTTGCGTGAATGTTTCGCAATTTCCACGCGGTGAGAAACGGGACAACGACTTGCCCTCCGTGCGTGTGTCCTGAAACCGCGACGCAGGACTTTTCCGCGAAACGCTCGGCATCCGTCGGGTTGTGAATCAATGCAAGAACTGCCTCATCTTCTGCGACTCCCTCAAAGGCTCTGCCGTGTACCCCGTCTCCTTCGATGTCATCCGTCATTCCTACAAGTGTTAAACCGCAGGGCAATCTTTCCATCCGATCATCGAGCATTGTTACCCCAACCCCCTGCAAAGCCGTTCTCATGCGTGATTGTCCCGCTCGAAAATCATGATTTCCAAGAATTCCATACACGCCTAATGGAGCATTCAGAGGCTTTAAGAGTTCTGCGACGGGAGCGACATCTTCCGGGCAATGCGAGACGTAATCCCCCGTGAGAACAATCAAATCGGGGCAGGATGCCCCCGCAATCTTTACAGCCTCCCGGATCACCCGGTCTTGCGTGAGGCTGTCTCGGTGCAAGTCAGTGAGGTGAATCACCCGCAAGCCCTCGGCGGCTTCGGGCAAATTCGGAACGACAAGGGTGTGCTGTGTCAGTTGAATCATATCTGTTAGAGGAAGTGTTGAGTGTCAAGTGTTAAGTTTTGAGATGAAGATTTGCCTCTACCCTGATCTCGTCCGATCAGCCCTCACCCTAATCTTGTCCACTCACTCTCTCCCTGCCAATCGTTTAGGCTCTTTAGGGAGAGGGGAGCCAATGCAAGTGCCCTTAACTCTTAATCTTCTGCCCTTTGCGCCTTTGTGCGAAGTCCCCTGAACCTCCTTCTCAACTATGACACTCACCACTTAGCACTTTCCCTGGCTCTTCTATCCTGTGCCGATAGTGGTCATTTCCGCTTCGATTATCTTGCGGTTTGGCGCATCGGGGGGCAGGTCGGAGAGCCAGTGCGCCAGCAAATCGAGGTAGGCTTGCCGATACTTTTCCTGCTTTTGTTGCATTGCCTGGAGGGTGGCTCCGTACATCCCGTTGTTACGCTTCCCCCAGTATTCTCGGAACAATTTCGCCGCCGCCTCATACTCAGTGAGCGCAACCGCTTTATTTTTTACTGTGGAAGCGATCTCCGCAAGGGCAACGTGAGCGTATGCAAACTCCATTTCCACAACTTCGGGCATCGCACGAACGGTGCCGTAGGGAGAGCGTTCCAATTCCGTCAGCGCAGTGTAGGTGTTTTTCGCTTCCGTGAGCTTGTCCGCTTTGCGTTGCGTGTCTCCGAGGGCGCGGAGGGTTTGCACGTTGTTCGGTTCGCGTTTCAGGGCTTCCTCGTAGGCGGCGATTTGCTTTTCGGTGTCCCCATCCGGTCTGCCATAATGCTGTGCTAGACGATAAAACGTTCTGCCGGAGGGGGCGAGTTTTTCGGCGGCTAGCAGTTCAATTTCTGCTTTCGCAGTGCCTTCGGGCGTACCGAGACTGTCCAGGATCAAGGCACTTTGCAGGTGTGGCTCCGGGTCGAGAGGATCGAAAGTAGCGGCAGAACCATAGGCGTCAAGGGCATCCTGTGATTTGCGTTCCGCGATAGAAAGTGCCGCCGAAGAGAATTGCGAACGGGCAAGAATTTGTGTGCTACCGCGTCCGATCACAATCAGGCACAGCACGACTCCGCCGAGGCACAGGGCTGAGGGCAGTGGGGCGGGGCGTTCGGTGGAGAGCGGCGCAAAGTCCCGGGAGACCGCTAACATCAGTCCCAACACAGCCGCCAGAGTGAAGAGAGTGGCGACGGGGTACCAATCCGGGTCAATGAAACTGTGCATCAGGGAGGCGAGGAGTGCCGCGATCAGTCCGGAAAGCAAGATGAAAGGAGAGGCGAAAATTGGGAAGGGCGTGTCTTTCTCCAGTTCGCTCTCGGTTTCGTGATCAGGGAAGTCCGTGTTCACAAGGTTTTTGCGGCGTCTTGCTCCAATCCACAGAATTCGAAGTGCAAACGCCCCGATACTTGCAAAGCCCGTCATCAAAATCAGTCCGCCCACAAACCCAGTTTCTCCTGCCCATTGCAGGTAGGCATTGTGCGCGTGTGCTGTGAAAGCAGTAATTGAGTAACGGGAATAGGAAGTCTCAAAGGAGCCGATTCCAGTACCCAAGATCGGGTTTTTCTGCGCCATTTTCGCGGTGCCAATCCAGGTATACTTCCGAAATTCGGCGGAGTGGCTTTGTGCCGCTGCCGTTTCCGCAATTCCCGAAGTACCGCCCGGCACCCCTGTTCCTCTGCCTGTCACACGGGAGAGGGTTGGAGCGGAAGCCAGGATCGCCCCGAAGACGAAAATAGCCAGACCTGCAAGGACAGGCTTAAGGCGCGTTTTCAGTTCTCCAGTGTACGCAACAATTCCGATCCAGAGCAACAAAGCGATCAGGAGAACCCCTACCCCGGCGCGTGACCCCGTGAGCATCGTCGCTGCCGCTTGTAGGAAAACCGCGGCACCAAGACCGATTTGTGTTCCCTTGTCTCGTGCGGAAGAGAACGCCGCCAGCGTAACCAGAAGTGTGACGAGCAGATACCCGGCGAGAAAATCAGGATTGACGAAGCCGCCGAACGCCCGATAATTCGGAACGCCTTTGCTGTATTGTTCGAGATATTCCCACACGGTTGCAAAACTTGCAAAGGTTCCGGCAATACAAATTGTGATCACTAGCGCGGCAATCGCGTTGCGGTCACGCCCTAAACGTGAGACCATTGCTCCCAACAAAAGTGCCGAGAATAGAGCGACAAGCGCATTCACGCTGAGAAAGTGGACGGGATTACCGAGAGCGGTCAGGCTTGCCCACACGCCTAATCCGAACCATGAGGCACGAACCCCAGGGACGGAACCAATCGCGACAGGACGCTTGGACTCACGATAAAAAGTCAGCATCGCGCCTGCCGCCGCCAGCAAAGACGGCAATGAAACGCCGAGAATTTCGGTGAGGGTAAGCGGGAAAGACGAG
>JACMPS010000472.1 GCA_014377395.1 Chthonomonadaceae bacterium | reverse complement strand
GAGAGGGGAGCGGATGCAGAAGGCGTTCAGTCTCTTTCTTTCCCAATCGCTGATATAAAGCTTATTGCATTTACTCTCCCTTCCCTGTGAGCGTAGCGAACGCATTAAGGCAGAAACCGAAGGTTTGATGGATGGAGGATTGGGGGTGAGGTAAACGGCGGGGTGAGGAGGTCTGAACAAGGGAAGGCGAATAGTTCGCGAAACTGAAAACTTACCGTATGAGGAGGGTGAGAGTGAGCGCAAAGCCAACGGCAATTACAAGAAGACGCACGTTTTTTTGTCCCATGCTTCGCGCCATTTTTACGCCGGAAATACCGCCTGTCAACGCACCGAGTGCCATAATCGCCGCCGTGCGCCAGTCTACCAGCCCCTTGAAAATGAAGGTGAGAGCGGCAATCCCATTAATGGCGATCCCGTTCAGGTTTTTAAGACCGTTCATGCGGTGAATGTTGGTGAAGCCGAGAAATCCGTAAGCGGCAAGCATCAAAATGCCCGCTCCCGCCCCGAAATACCCCCCGTAGACCGCCACAAGCATCTGAAAACCCATGACTCCAATCCACGTTAGTGGTGAAGAAGACCCTCTGTCCAGCGCAGGCACTTCGGCATCAATTGAAGATTCCAGTGTGGTACCTGTAGAAAGTTTGTTGCGTTCGAGACGCTTTTTGCTCCAGCGTGAAATCGGCTCCTGCACCATAAAAAGGCACGTCGCTCCCAGTATGAGGTAGGGAACAATCGCCTTGAAGGTGTCCGGGCGCGTGTGGACCAGCAAAAACGCACCCAATGCCCCCCCGATCAGGCTGATCGGCAGAAGCCGAGAAAGCGCGTGTTTGCTCTCCTTGAGTTCGTGCCGATACCCCCACGCTCCGCTAATTGAGGCAGGGATAAGGGCGACGGTTGAGGTGGCGTTTGCGATAATCGGATTGTAGCCAACAAACAAAAGGATAGGGAAGGTGATCAATGTTCCGCCCCCCGCCACCGTGTTGATGGCTCCGGCAAGAAAGGCGGACAAAAACAAAACTGAGAATTGAAGAACGGATAAATTGGGGTGGGCAGATAAATCGGGGTGGAACATAATGAGAATTTCTCCGCCTCCGATGATTTTAAGTGGAAGAAGACGGGGCGGGTGAACCTACGGCGAACTAATTTTGAGGAAGATGAAGGCGTCGTTCGCCCCGCTTGAGAAAGCCTTGTCGTCGCCCCTGCATTTCGATTCCCTGCGGCGTGTTAAAACTTCCGATCTCTCGCCCGATTTGTTGCGTTCGGTATTTGTAGCCCTGAATCTGCTTTTCGGTGAGATCGTTTTCGCTCCGCAAACGCCCTGCCTGAACAAATGGATACGCTGCCTGCACCCCGAAATAAGCGCAAAGCACACATACGCAAATGGCACTCGCGGTACGTGCCAGAATACCGAGAACGGACGAAGAATTGCGACCTATCTGTTTTTTGCTTTGACGTGCGATGATAAAAATACCTCCCTGTTTAAGGAGTGGGTTTCGGGAAGTGTGACTGCCCGATTTTGTGAACTTCGATCAAGTTTGTTGTGCCGGGACTGTTCACCGGAACCCCTGCCGTTAAGACAACCGTGTCTCCGGTTTTAACGAGTTTGCGCTTTTCCGCAACTTCGCAGGTAAGGCGAAGCATTGAATCCGTGTCCTCCACCTGATCAATGAGTGCCGGAACAACGCCCCAGGTCAATGCGAGTTGCCGATAGGTTTTCTCTGAAGTCGTCACGCCCAGGATCGGAACATCGGGGCGAAATTGTGCAACAGCGCGGGCAGTTCCTCCGTTGGCAGTGGCACAGAGAATTGCGGTCGCATTGATTTGCTCGGCAATGTCGGCGGTGGCGCGGGCAATCGCCTCGGTGACATTGGTGGTCGGTTTCAGCCGCTCCCGATAATTGGTCATTTTGTACAAGGCACCTTCGGAAGTCAGCGCAATTCTCGCCATTGTTCTGACTGCTTCTACGGGGAAAAGCCCTGCCGCAGTTTCACCGGAAAGCATGACCGCATCGGTTCCGTCCAGAATGGCGTTTGCTACATCGGTGGTTTCGGCACGGGTCGGGCGCGGGTTCTGGAGCATACTCTCCAGCATTTGCGTGGCGGTGATCACGGGTTTCCCAGCACGATTACACTGCCGAATAATGGATTTCTGCACGAGCGGCACTTCATCGAAAGGTGTTTCCACGCCGAGATCGCCACGCGCCACCATGATTCCCTGCACCCGCTTTAAGATGCTCTCGAAATTTTTAACCGCCTCAAACTTCTCGATTTTTGCGATCACCGGAGCCACGATGCCGACTTCCTTCATCAGAGCAAAAATTGGGTCCATATCAGAGGCTTTGCGGACATAGGAAACCGCAACCCAATCTACGCCCTGCGCCAACCCGAAGCGCAAATCCTCTAAATCTTTTTCAGTGATCGCTTGCGTCTCAAAGGCGACGCCGGGAGCCGGGACGCCTTTTCGTGATTTAATTTCTCCACTCACGGTACACTTTGCCCACGCAACCCGGCTCGACGAGTTTTTTTCGCCTTCGATCCGTGTTACCCGAAATGCGAGTTTGCCGTCATCAATCAAAAGTTGACTTCCGACTTTAAGAGCGGAGATCAAGCCGGGAACAGGCAACGGAATCATAATCTCGTTAAGGGTGTCGGCGCAGTGCGCGTAATCGCTACAAAACCCGACTTCCTGTCCTCGCTTGATAGCGATAGGCACAGGAAAATCACCGAGACGAATCTTAGGACCCGACAAATCCTGCAACAACGCAAGAGGTTTGCCCATTTTGCGGGCGAGTTCGCGCAACAGTGCGATGTTAGCGGCATGGGTTTCATGGGTTCCGTGCGAGAAGTTTAGTCTCGCCACGTCCATGCCCGCCGTCAGCATTTTCTCCATGATACTGCGCTTGCTGGAAGCGGGTCCGATGGTGCAAACGATTTTGGTTCTACGCATAATTTTTCATAAGAGAGGCACTGGAGAGAGTTGCCACCTGACAGCGAAGACCAAAGACCTGAACATTTAGAATTTCAGTCTCTGCACTCTGCGTCAATCTTTGGATTGATTCTCTTCCGCCATGCCGACAAGAACCGCTTTCACAAAGGGGTCTTCTTTCATTCGGGCTTGCATTTCGGCGCGTTTTTCAGTGTCCAATAACTCGAAGTTCTGAGTCGCGTCCGCCGCTTTCAGGGCTTCCGCGTGTGCCTCGAACTCGCTCCACCGCACCATAAAGTCCGCCTCGCTCATTTCCTCATAGCCGAAGCGATCACATCCGATTTTATACAGGCGATATTCTTGTGGATACATGGGAATAAAGTTTTAAGCGTTAAATATCAAGTGTTAAGTTTCACTCAATACTTAACACTTGATACTCAACACTTCCTCTATCTGAGATTGTAGAACGCTTTGCGTCCTGCGTAAACGGCGGTTTCATCGAGTTGCTCTTCGATACGGAGCAGTTGGTTGTACTTCGCCACACGGTCGGTACGGTTTGGTGCGCCCGTCTTGATTTGTCCTGCGTTCGTTGCCACCACGATGTCGGCAATTGTTGCGTCTTCGGTTTCGCCGGAACGATGCGAGACAACGGCGGTGTAACCCGCCCGTTTTGCCATTTCGATGGCATCAAGGGTTTCTGTGAGGGTTCCAATCTGATTGACTTTCACGAGAATGGAGTTTGCGGTTCGAGTGGCGATCCCGCGTGCCAGTCGCGTCGTATTGGTCACAAAAAGATCGTCTCCAACTAACTGAACATGAGAGCCGAGTTTGTCGGTGAGCAACTTCCAGGTATCCCAATCGTCTTCGGAACAACCGTCTTCGATAGAAAGAATCGGGTATTTGTCCACCCAACGGGCGTACATCTCGACAATTTCTTCGCCGCTCAGAATTTTCTTTTCGCCAGCAAAGTTATATTTGCCGTTTTCGTAGAGTTCGGTGGCGGCGCAATCAAGACCGAGGTAAATGTCTTCGCCGGGATGATAACCCGCTTGCTCGATGGCTTCAATAATAATCTGTAAAGCGACTTCGTTGCTTTCGAGATTCGGGGCAAATCCGCCCTCGTCGCCGTAGCCTGTGGAAAGACCGCGCCCTTTGAGAACTTTGCGGAGGGCATGAAACACTTCCGCGCCCATGCGGAGCGCGTCACTGAAAGTTTCGGCTCCCACGGGAAGCACCATAAATTCTTGAAGATCAACATTCGAGTCGGCGTGTTTTCCACCGTTCAGGATATTCATCATTGGGACAGGCAATTGATGCGCGTTGGAACCGCCGATGTACTGATAGAGCGGAATTTCAAGAGCGGTTGCGGCGGCTTTTGCAACGGCAAGCGAGACGCCAAGAATCGCGTTCGCACCCAGCTCGGATTTGTTTTCAGTGCCGTCGAGATCAATCATTCGCAGGTCAATCGCTCTCTGATTGGTCACGTCCATTTCGATGATTTCGGGTCCGATTTTGTCGTTGACATTTTCAACGGCTTGCAACACTCCCTTGCCTCCGTAGCGGGTGTTGTCACCGTCGCGCAGTTCGGCTGCCTCGTGCGCTCCTGTGGAAGCGCCGGAGGGGACAGAAGCGCGACCTAGAGTGCCGTCTTCCAGATAAACGTCTACCTCGACGGTAGGGTTGCCGCGTGAATCCATGATCTCACGGGCGAAAACTTCTTCGATTACAAAACTCATGTCCTTGTCGCTCCTTCGCTCTCAGGGGTAATAGGGTGTCTCAAACTAAACAAACGGGCAGTGAATAAGAGGGGCGGAGTAGGATTTGATAGCGCACGATGAAGGTTCCTTGACCGGTAAAATTGCCGAGTGGTTTTTCTCGTCCCTCTAAGGGCATTATGGCACACAACGAGTCCGCGTGTAAACGTGAGCATCGGAAAAGAATAGGAAAAAATGCTTGAAGTTGCAGTGGCAAACAGTTTGAGAAGGGGTGCGAAAAATCCATGTGGGAGGCGAGGAGGTAGTAGGTTAGACCGCATCTCTAAAGTGTTCGTCTGGAGAACAAGCGAGTACTTGTGGCGGCTATTTGTCGAAAAGGGAAAAAGCTTATCCTCTCCACAACGAATGGACTCACCCTACGCAATCACCGACAACCCTGATCATGCGTGGAAGAAGGGAACGCGATCAGGTAACGTGTCCCCCATTGTTTAGAATTCTGTGAGGGTTCGTTTTCCTCGTTCTGACACCTTGCTGACAATAAAATTATTTGGAGCAATCGATGAAAATACCTGCGACACAGTAGAAATTCCCAGGAATAATTTTTGATTGCTTCCGTTGACCATGCGTCATTTTATGAGAGACGTATCCAAAT
>JACMPS010000471.1 GCA_014377395.1 Chthonomonadaceae bacterium | reverse complement strand
GTGTTAGATCAATGCGGGGAGGGAACACCCTCACGCAAAGACACCAAGTCGCAAAGAAAAGAAGGTAACGAGAAGAGCATTTGTATTGCCTCTCCTCTCCCGACTTTTCGGGGGAGGGTGATTGGATGGAATCAGGGTGGGGGCATTTGCTTCGTCTCAACACTTTCTCTCTGCATTTTAATCTGTATTCTCTGTGTTAATCTTTGGATAAAACTTCTTCGTATCTCTCCCTATTTCTTCTCTGTGCCTCTGTGTCTCTAACGTAGTGGGTGGTGAGTTTATCGTTTTGCAACCGGAAAAGAAAGGAAAAAGACGATGAGTCAAGGAGAGAGATTGGAAAGAGAGTCTGTTGTGTCGAGCGGAAATGTTTTCTCTGACTTGGGATTGCCCAACCCCGATGAGGAACTGGCAAAAGCACAACTCGCGCTTGCCATTCGCCAGCGTATCGAATTTCTGAAACTAACTCAGACTGCCGCTGCCAAACGACTTGGAACCGACCAGGCGAAAATCTCTCAACTCTACAACGGAAAGATCGGAAATTTTTCACTGGACAGATTACTGCGATTTGTCAAGACGTTGGAAATGGACGTTGAGATAAAGGTGCATCCGATCCATAATCAGGAGCGTGGTAAAACGCTCGTCACGACCTCGCCTTGATCTTTCCCTGGTTAAGTGATCGCTTCCTCCCTCAGAAATTTTTTGGTGCCTCTTGACTTTTCTCCCCCCATTCGGGCTATACTCTGAGGCGAAGTAAGACAAAGCCTGATCTTCGCTCCCCACACGCTTTTCCGCAGACACGATGGTGTCGTCTGCCCCTAAATCCTGAACCCTGCCCTACGACCACAAAGCCTACGTTGGGATTCGGGACAGATTCCCTTTTAATTTAGATCACTGAAAGCGGCGGTCACCCCCCTCGATTTTTCGAGCGGATAAACCCATGCCGCCCCACAAGGAGACCTCTCAGCACATGACCCCCAAAGACGTACTCGCAATGGTGAAAGAACGCGAGGCGAAAGTCGTTGACGTTCGCTTTACCGACCTGCCCGGTTTGCAACACCACTTTTCGATTCCCGCGCACCTGCTTACCGAAGACACGTTTGTAGACGGTCTTGCCTTCGACGGTTCTTCAATTCGAGGATTCAAGGCAATCAATGAGAGCGATATGCTCCTCATTCCCGACCCGATCACCGCCTACATGGATCCGTTCACCGAAGTCGAAACGCTGTGTATCGTGTGTGACATCGAAGACCCGATCACCCGCGAGAAGTACAATCGTGACCCCCGCCAGATCGCCAAAAAAGCCGAAGCCTATGTTCACTCTACAGGACTCGCCGACACAGTTTATTTTGGACCGGAAGCCGAGTTCTACGTCTTCAACGATGTCCGCTACGACACCACCACAAACGCTTCCTACTATCACGTAGACTCGCAGGAAGGTGCCTGGAACTCCGGGCGCGAAGAGAAGCCCGCCAATCTCGGCTACAAAATTCCGCTCAAGCGTGGCTACTTCCCCTTGCCTCCGATGGACTCACTGCAAGACCTGCGTACCCGCATGATGTTGAACTTGATGGACGCCGGAATCGAAGTCGAGATGCAACATCATGAGGTCGGAACCGCCGGACAGTCCGAAATTGATATGCGTTTTAATACGATGTTGCGGATGGCGGACGACATGATGAAATACAAATACATCGTGAAAAACACCGCCGTCGAATATGGCTACACGGTGACGTTTATGCCGAAACCGCTCTTTATGGATAATGGAAGTGGAATGCACTGCCACCAGTCGCTCTGGAAAGACGGTCAGCCGCTTTTCGCCGACGAAAAAGGCTACGCGGGTTTGTCCGAAATGGCGATCTACTACATTGGTGGCATCCTCAAGCACGCGCCTGCACTGCTGGCGTTCTGCGCTCCCTCTACCAACTCATATCGCCGATTGGTTCCCGGCTATGAGGCTCCGATCAACCTGATCTACTCGGCACGAAACCGCTCCGCCTGTGTGCGAATTCCGGTTGCCCAGAAATCGCCCAAGTCAAAGCGTATTGAGTTTCGCGCTCCCGATCCGTCTGCAAACCCCTACCTTGCGTTTTCTGCGATGCTGATGGCGGGGATGGACGGCATCGAAAACAAGATCATGCCGCCGCCCCCGATTGACAAAGACCTTTACGAAATGGAACCGGAAGAAAAGGCGAAAGTTGCACAAACTCCCGGCTCACTTCAAGAAGTTCTGGAGGCACTTGCCGCCGATCACGAGTTTCTGCTCAAGGGCGATGTCTTCACCAAAGACCTCATTGACACGTACATTGAGTACAAAATGACCAATGAAGTGAAGCCGATGGCACTGCGTCCTCATCCCTACGAGTTCGCTCTTTACTACGAGGTGTGACGATCTTGATAATTGTCAGAGTTTGACAAAAATCGCCCCGCCCCCAAATTTGGGGGCGGGGTATTATTCTTCGAGAGTGAAAGCGGAACGTGGTGCTTTTTGCGACTACGGGGAGGGCGACTGTTTTGCGGTGAGCGGGTTTTCCTGAGTAAGTTTCATCAGAAAGCGCAGAGCAGTATTCACTTCCTCCTGCGTGGAGAAGATTGAGGCGACATCTGGTTCGATCATGATCACTTTACTGCCCGGTATTCGCTTTATAAACGGATTGGGGCGTGCCTGACTGTAATCAAAATCGTATTCCGGCAAAAGATCATCGTCTTCCGTTTCTTGTGGGTTGGCCTGTTCTTCGTTCATGGTTTCGTCGTTCCTGTGTGGTGGCTAATCTGGCACTAATAATGCGTGGTAGTTTTCCATGATTGGTATGGGCAACTACCAAAAGACGATTTCTCTCCGAGAAACCTACTGCGATGTTGCGGGTTTCGTCATCGGAATGGAGCGGGTCATCGAAGTATTGACCGAGAAGATCATCGAAAACGGTCTCCGCTTCCTCAAAAGATACCTCAGGCTTCGCCAAATTGGAAACCGCTTTTTCCTTGTCCTATTCGCGTTTCATGCGTACCTTGTCCCCGCTTTTTCTCTGAGAGCATTATGTCATGCTTTCAGAATTTTGTGTTTCTCCATGATTGGCGAAAACCCCGCCTCCGGTCATGGAGGGGGTCTTAGAGTCGAGAAGAAGAGAACAACTCCTGACCTAGAGGACACAACGCAAAATAGGATTGGCACGACAAAGCAGAAGAGAGGTTTTGCAGAGCATAGAGTACAATCAGAGCGAGAAGAGTATTCAGTCTCTTTTCTTTTCAGAAGGATTTAATATGGCAACAAGCCTGAAAATGAACGGTGAGGACGTGGCACAACGCGGAAAAGCACGCTACGAAGCGAACATTCGTGCCGAAGTGGAGACGCCGGAAAACATCGGAAAAATGGTCATCATTGATGTCGAAGCAGGGGAGTACGGGGTAGACGGCGTTCTCAGACTGGATTTCTTCCGCCGTTGTGTTCTTACGCTTGACTTTAGGAGCGGTGAAATCAGTCTGAGATAGAGAAAGAACTTTTTAATCATGTGAGCAAAATCGCCCTCGAAATCAAATTCCGAGGGCGATGCGTTATCTTCAAACGCATTTGTGAAGGGCAAACCGTAGTCTCCGGGATTACTTGATGACTGTCCACCCCGTGAGCGTGTTTCCGAACAGAAAGCCCGTCTTCGTGATCGAAATGCCGTTCATCGCCCAGTAGAAGATTTGACCGGTTACCGCATTCTGTAGCAATAGATCCGCTTTGCCGTCCCCGTTCAAGTCAGGGGTGCTGATCACTTCCCAGTTCGTGTCTCCTCCCTGCCACTGAATGTCACATCGCCCCAAAGCCAGATTTTCGATTAGCCACGTCGCAATTGCTCCGGTGCGCCGATTTTGCAAAACCAGATCGGGCTTGCCGTCGTTGTTCAGATCGGGCGTCGCTTTGATGACCCACTCACTCAGGTTTGCGTGGAAAAGGTCAATGCACTGCCCCGGAGCGAGGTCTTTGCACAACCAGAGACAGAGGGCTCCGGTGCGCGTGTTGGTCAGCAGAAAATCGGGGTCGGCGTCAACTGAGTCAGCGTGGTTCCGTCTCCGAGTTGTCCACTCACATTATCGCCCCAGGCGCAGACAGTGCCGTTTGTTTTCAGGGCGAGAACCGAGATGCCCAGGGAAGCCACCGATACTGAGGAAATTCCGGTCAGTCCAACAATGGAAACGGGCGTTGAACTGGAAGTAAACGAATCAATCCCCATTTGCCCACTGGAGTTGTCACCCCACCTCGAGACCGTGCCATCCTGTCCTACGGCAACGGTAAAGGCGAACCCTGCCGCTACGGACTTGATTCCGGTGAGCGTTCCACTTCGCACAGGCAAGTTTTGCTGAGTGGTGGTTCCGTCTCCGAATTGCCCGTTGGCGTTCCCTCCTACCGCGAAAAGGCGGCTTTGTGCCTTCAGAGGCAGAGCGAAAAAGAGAGGAATCAAAAGCAGGAGTGCCGAGACCCGTTTGAGAGTTTTAAGAGTGTTCACGAGATAATTCTTCCTTGAAGGGTGGACACGAACTTGCTGTGTCAAAGCCAAGTGGAGACGTTCTTACCCCCTCACAAGGAGTGCGTTCTCTAGGAGGTTGTGCCGTGTTCTGTAAGGATTTCGTGCTGAGAGATACGGGTTATTAAAAGCAAAAAATAAAATCGAATATTGTAAAATGAGGCTTGACATCTCAGTGAGACTATGTTAAGGTTGAGGGGAAGTAACAGCTATACTTGTCCCATAAGGGTACTAAGTCCTGTAGACATATAAGCGAATATCGAGAGGGCAGACTTCAATAATCGTTACAAGATTAATGGGTTTGCCTTCACCATTATTACTGTGGCATAGCAAGAGAGAAATCTTTGTGCTGACTACTTGCAGGAGGATTGGGGATGACATCGGAAGAAGCGGATACGGTTTATGAAAGAGCCGTGGAATTGACGGAAAGTAACAAAAGCGAAGAAGCGTTGCCCTACTATCGCAGAGCCATCCAATTGTCGCCCGATGACGACGCTCTGCATTATGATTTAGCCCTTGCTTTGAGCGAGTGTGGTTTGCAGGAGGAAGCCTATCTCGAATATCAGGAGACTATACGCCTCAATCCGAAAGATAGTGATGCGTTCCATAATGTAGGTGTCATTCTTGAAGAACGAGGGGAATATGCAGAAGCAATCGAAGCCTACAGAAGTTCAATAGCGATAAATCCAAGTGCTGATACCTTTAATCAATTGGGTCTTGCACTCTCGAAATTGGAGAGAGACGAAGAAGCCATCACCGCCTATTCCGAAGCGATGACCTTAGACCTATCTGACGACGCCAGCGCCTTCAATCTGGGCAATCTGTTGATGCGATTACAAAAGCCGAAGGAGGCAGAGGTTGCTTATCGCGAAGCGACTCAGCGTCAGCCCCAAGCCTCCGAAAACTGGAATAATTTAGGCGGGGCATTGAGCAAACAGGAGAAGGATATGGAAGCGGCAGAGGCGTATTTAGAGGGGCTACGTCACTCGCCTCACGATCCAGAAGTACAGTTTAATCTGGCGCGTTGCTTTGCCCTCTACGGTTCATGGGACACAGCCAGAGGTTTGTTGGAAAGTGCTAAGCCCCATGCGGATCCCTCTCTTCAGAGCGACATCAAGAGATTAATGGAGAGGATTGATGAGGATTCGCTCTGACGCAGTACAACTCCCGGCAAGCCATTCAAGGTAAGCCAAAATGGAGGTAATCTATTCTCCATGAACGAACCAACCCTTTCCCCCGAAGCCGAAGCCATGCTGGCGCAGTCCGGCGGCAGTCTCTCCCTCAGTGTTTCTCTCAGTGATTTGTGGACGCCGATCCAACCTAATGGCGAACCCGATTTCAGAAATCTGGATCACGGCGATCCTTTTACCCTGACGGTTCCGCCTGAGATCGAAACCCCCTACCGCTACGTGACCTACACCACCGGGCAAAGTTCACCGGGAGCGGAAGGGGGTGTTTTCAGGTCGTATGGCTCGAACAATCTCAGGGAATGGGATGCCCTCGGTCCCGTTTTACAAACGCGGGAAAACACCGATCACTGGGCGCCCGCCGGGGCGTTCCTCCCTGAAAAGTCGCGTAAGTATCCCGACAAGTCCTTTGTGCTGATGTATTCGGGAGCACTCGGAAGCGGAAAAAATAACTCCCACAAAGGTCATAAAATTGTGACCGCTTATGCTACCTCTCCTCTTGGACCTTTTATTCCCTCCGGCACGGTTCTCTCCGAAGGCGATTTATTTCAGTCTCCAGAGGGAACCCCTGTAGAAACCTATAACAAATTCGCCATTGATCCCGATCTTCGGCTCAGACCCGACGGGAAGTTCGATCTCATGTTTTGCTTGAACGACGTTGCCAATTACCGCGAACGAAGCAAAGAAAAGACTCTCATCGGAACCTGCATCGTTTCTTGCGTTTGGAACCCTCTCACCGATGAAATCGAAGGCGTCCCTACTCTGGTCACGCGCCCCCATTCCGACTGGCACATTTACGATCCGGCGCGTGACACTCAAAAGCAGGGAATCGTAGTTCCCGGTCTGCCCGAAGGGGAAACCGTTGTCTGGGGGTGTAATGAGGGCCCCGTAATCCTCTCGGACACGATGGCACTTTATAGCGGCGGCTGTTACCAGGCGGGTAAGTATTATGCGGTGGGAGTGCTTCTGAAAAAAGAAGGTGTTTGGCACGACATGAGTGCGGAAAAGGAAAACTGCCTGCTCGCGCCCGGTCGTGTTGCCGGACTGGACTCGATTGGGCATTGCTCCGTCTTCACAGATTTGCACGGGTGCAGTTATCTGATGACCCATGTGCGAATTGATCAGGGAGACCGTCAAATGGTGCTGGTTCCTTTTGTCAAGAGCGGAGAAAAGTTGTGGTGTCCTACGCCGAAAGAACTTCTCTATTTGCAGGAAAAGGGCAGAATCAACTTTGTAGCATAGACGGGATTAAAGACCCGCAATTTTCACACTTCATCGAACCTTTTTGTTTCTCACCTGAAATCCCGACGCGAAAAAACTTTCGCACTGGGATTTTAATTTGTGTGGAAAATCTTAAGATTGACCTTGTCGCATCCAATAATAATCAGGGGTGAGTCACAATGAGTAAGATGAGGTGAGAAAGATGATTTGTATCGTGTACGCGAGTTCAGTCATAAAACTGCTGGCAAAAGAGGACTTAGAGGCGATCTTACAAAAGAGCCGGGTCAACAACAAATGTGATGGCATCACGGGAATGTTGCTTTACAAAGACGGCTGTATTATTCAGGCATTGGAAGGAAAAGAAGAGGTGGTAAAGGCGACGCATGAGCGCATTATGCGTGACCCGCGCCACCACAACATGATTACAATGCTGAAAATTCCGATTGAGGAGCGGCAATTCTCTCAGTGGAGTATGGGTTGCCCGGATTTAGCCAAGATGACTTCGGCGACCTCGCCGGAAATTAGCCAATTTCTGAGTAATCATGCTCCGACGCCGGAATTTTATTCTGCGGTTCCCGGACGTGCCTTAAGACTATTGACGACGTTTCGTGAGACCATGCGCTAAAACGAAAAACGCGGCACTCTAAAAAGGAGTGTCGCGTTTTTTAATTCTTTGAGTGAATGCCCAGAACAGGAGTTGAACCTGCACGCCCTTGCGAGCACTAGCACCTCAAGCTAGCGTGTATGCCATTTCACCACCTGGGCAGAGAGCCGAAAAGGGTTTGCGAGACCGCAACAAACTCAGTAGGGATACGGGGAATCGAACCCCGGCTTAAGGACTGAAAATCCCTCGTCCTAACCTCTAGACGATATCCCCACAGTAGGTCTCGCAACCCCATTCAGCAAGCCTTATTGTACGGAATCACCCTCGATTTGTCAAGGGCGATTTTGTAAATTGCCGCCAAAGTCAGGGAATTTGTGTCAGACCCATGCGGTTCAGTTGCTCCTTCGCCACGAAGGCGACCTCCGCGTTCGGACTTTTCGCTAAATTTTCCAGCAAAGGACGTACCTCCGCCACGCCCATTTCTCCCATTGCCACGGCGATCCAGCGTTGTTTGGCGGCGTCCGCTGTTTGCAATCCACGCTCCAATGCAGGGAGAACGGAGGTTCCCTGCTTCGCCAGAACCGTTGCGACATGATACCCTAGCGTGTCGTTTTGAGACATGGCGGCGATCAACGGTTCT
Source organism: Chthonomonadaceae bacterium (assembly GCA_014377395.1). Classification (GTDB taxonomy): domain Bacteria; phylum Armatimonadota; class Chthonomonadetes; order Chthonomonadales; family Chthonomonadaceae; genus JACMPS01. Next base: position 5,396 of record JACMPS010000471.1, on the reverse strand, counting down.
GCGGCTTCGGGTCCGATCTTCGTCAGCGACTCCTGTGCCGCAGTCCCGACCGCATCCGATGAACCTGTCGCATTGGAGAGCAAACCGAGCAATTTAGAGACCGCTTCCTTGTTTCCGGTGAAGCCGAGTGCTTTTGTCGTTGCCACCCGCAATTCATCCGAAATTCCCGGCTTGTCCAAGAGCACAAGCAGAGTGCCGTTTGTTTGCGGTGCCTCGATCCCCTGTAAGGCTCCTACTGCTCCAAGTGCGGTACTCTCATCTGTGGACTTCGTTGCCTCCGAAAGAGCCGCCAGCACCATAGGGATGGGTGCGGAGGCAGGCGTGGGGCGTCCTGCACGAACAAGAGCCACAACCGCCGCCGAACGAAGTTTGAGATCGTCATCTTTCAGGGTTTTGATGAGTGTGGAGACGGCAGTCGGTGTGCCGATTTTCCCCAGCCCAATCGCCGCTTGCGCTCTTGCCTCGTTGTTGTCTTCGGGATTGCCGACTGCTTCCGTCAGTGCCGCCTCGCCGGAAACGTCAGCAATCAAGGCAATCGCGCCAATCGCTACACGGCGAGTCTGAGGCGTATCTTTCTGCATTGCCGTGATCAAACGGGGAATTGCCGCCTTGTCTCCGATTTTTCCGAGGGCTTCAATCGCTCCACCTCGCACTCCCTCATCTTTGTCATCAATCAGAGCCAGCAATAAGGGAACGCTCTCGGTCTGCGAGTTTTTTTGTAGAAAGAGGGGACTACTCAGCACATCACCGCCGGGCCCCCGCGCTCCGCCCTCCGCCTTCATGTAGGCGACAATACCTGCGACAACGCCGGAAGTCGGTCCGAAACCGTTTTTAGGATCGTCGAACGCTAAAATCGAGTTTTTGCGAATGTTGGTGTCGCCGTCTTTCAGACCCGCCAGCATTTCCTTGAGGTTGTCCGGGGTTTTCGCTCCGATTTTTTGCAGGGCAACAATGGCACGCGCCTGAACGGATTTATCCTGATCTTTGAGAAGCGGCAATAGTTGCTTGACTGCCGCAGGGGTCTCCGTAACCTCAAGTGCCTCTACTGCCCCCAGACGGGTTTCCACAGTCTCCCCATTGATCGAGTCCATAAATTGCTCAGTCTGAATGAGTTCGGTGGCGGCGGCGGCACGGGCGGCGGGTTGCCCGCTTACAAGGGAGGTCACAAGGCTTTTCACATGGCGGCTATGATTGACCGCAAGCCCGACCACGACCAGAATGACCGCTCCAAAGATGACATAGTTGAGATATTTTCGCACTTGACATTCCTTTTAGTGAAAGTACAGTTTAGTAGGACACACTTGATGAAGAACGATGAACGAGACACGATTCGAGAAATAGAAATTTCGGCAAGCGCAACGACAACAACTCCGGCGGAATAAATTCGCCGCTTGCGGCTTCGCCGGTAGTCCTGCGGAAAAAAACAGAGCAGAATTATTTCCATTCTTAGCCTACTGCTCTAACCAATGCACTGCTGATCAGCACACTCAAGCCGACAAGTGCCACGCCCCAGAATTTCCAACTGCGGAGGCTCATCGCCTGGAGGAGACCGCTTGCTCCTAAAACCACTCCCACCATGAGGAGGTAGGAGGCGGCGTGCATCATCGTATGGGAGGACGTACTCGGTACGGGTTTGCTCAGCGAAGCCCCCAGCACAAAGCACATTACTGCGATCAAAAATCCGCAGGAAATTCGCTCGGCAACGCCCGTGTCCGCCCCCACCGTTACCAGCAACAGCATCAAAGCGAGAAGACCCGAAGCCAGAGCCGCCGGGGGAATCAGCCACCTCGCTTCCTGAGAAACGCCTGAGACGACGATTGCGGGAAGCAGGGTCGCCAGAAAAAGCGGGATAAACCACAGTGCTGTCGCTCCAAAGGACGCACGGGCTTTGTGAACGCGCATCTGCACCGGAACAGAAACCGTGCCGTGTTCGGTGGTAATCAAAACCTGATCCTCGAAAAGTCCGATGCCCTTTGCCCGTTCCGGCTTGACGGTCACGGTGACGGCTTGTTTCAGGCGGTCAAAACTCACCGGATTTACGGAAAGCCAATCCGCTTTTTTTCGCACTGAGCCAATCACGCGCCCCTTCACCCCTTCGCCCATGACCTTGACGCGAACTTTCGTTTCGCGGGTCTCACCGGGGCGCACATCTCCAAAATCAATCGCCGAAGGTTCCACGGTGATGCGCCCACTCTCTGTATTCGACATAGAAAGCAGGGGATTTGTGACATCCCCCCCTTCTTCACGACTTCTAAAAAGAGGAGACGCGGCTTTTCCGACATCCGCCACCACCACGCCGGGAAGCGTGTGTGGGTTCCAGTGAGGGACGGTGCGCTCCGGTTCCGGCTCACTTCGGGAGGGGCGGGAAGTCGGTTTCACTGAGGCGAAGGCAAGCGTTTCTTCGGGCAGTTTTTGCTTACTTCGCAAACTCAGAATGTCGTCCCGGAACGCATCCGCAGTGGGATAGCGTTTGCGCTTATCTTTGGTAAGTGCACGATTGAGAACGGCGGTCAGGGAGATCGGTGCTTCCGGCAACACTTCGGAAAGCGGAATTGCTTCCTCCGTTTCCAACGCCCGCTTCCAGGAAAAGGGGTCTTTCACCCGCAACACCTGAAACGGACGAGCAAGAGAAAGCATCTCGTACAAAGTGACGCCTACCGCCCACAAATCCGATTGATGATCGGAATGATCCTCGGCGGCGAAATCTTCGGGAGCCATGTAAGCGTAGGTTCCCGCGCCTCCGGCGTAGGCGTTTGTCGCAAGAATTTCCGCCAGTCCGAAGTCAACGAGTTTCACCACGCCGTCACGCCCAATCAAAATGTTCGCGGGTTTGATGTCCCGGTGAACGGTTTGTTGCGAGTGCGCGTAAGCGAGGGCATCCAGGACTTGATCAGTGATGTCAAGAGCACGATCTATCGAGAGAATGCCCTCCCCACGCAACAACTCCTGCAAATTCTGTCCGCGCACATACTCCATATCAATGACGATTTTGTTTTCGATTCGGTCTACGCCATGCACTCGAACGATATTCGGGTGGCGGAGTCGGTCTATCACCCGCGCTTCTTCCAGAAATCGGGCGACATCTCCCGCCTGTACGTCCACTTCCTTAAGGGCGACCTGACGGTTCAGCAGGGTGTCTTTCGCGAGATAAACGATCCCGGAGACGCCATTACCGAGGACATCGAGTTTTTCGTATTTTCCGAGTGTTTTCATGGTAGGGATATAACTCGTCCAAATCAGGGTAGGGTTGCGTTTAGTAAATCCGGTGCGGAAGCCATTCGACGATAGGGCAACGCAAACGCTTAGGCGCAACGATAGCCAGCGCGTTCTCTGAGTGTGCGCCTGCTTACTCGCACTTAATGAGAAGGTTTCTTCTCAAGAGGCCAGTGTCTCTGATGATACATTAGATGCGCGTCCAGCAACTGCAAAACCTGCATTGCATTCAGGGGGCCTGCTATCGGATGCAGTATGAATACAGTAGGCAGTCTCTCTTGCGTTACGGCTTCTAACCCGGTGCGAAGATTGACTCGCACTACTCTCCAGCGTTCGCAAAGCGCAAGCAAGTTGCTCTCGCTTTGCGGCTGTAATTCAGGCAAAGTCGGAATACGCAGACGTGACCGCATGATCCATGTCATCAACCCCACGAACCCGCGTCCTTTCCACGACGGGCTTGCTGTTGCACCGACTGCTCTTGCCCTCCAATTGCATACCAATTCCTCGTACATAATCAGATGTTCCACTACCTGAAGGGCAGACCATTCCAGAGTTGTAGGCGGCATCATCCGCTCTGCATCGGGTAGTGCCTCCAGGCGAGTTATCATTTCTGTCCTGCGTTCTTCAATCTTCCGGTAGATCGTGTCCAGTTCTGTGAGCATCCTTGAACCTTCCTTTTTCCAAGCGGTTGTCGTTTCCAGTGTTCAGAAATGCTTTTCGGACTGCAACTGGGCGGCACTGATAAAGGGTCATTCTATTGGTTTGCTCCGTCCCCTTTGTTTCTGCGGTTAAGGTTGTCCTGTCTGGTTTGCTCATTTGTCTCGTAGGATTCAAGGCGTTTGAGGCGGTGTTCATCGAGGATGTAAATGTCGCCACGTCGTGAGACGGTCAGGCGGGTCGGGGAGACGAGCGCAAGCCCTCCAATGTCCTTATTGACGATAGCACCGGAAGCATCATAGCGAAAAATCTTCTTTGTTTTTGCGTCGTACTGGTAGCGATTGCCGCTCAGATCGTAGGCGGTAAGGGCATCGGGCTTTACTTTGTCGGCGGATTTGGAGAGGGCGGGGCCCGGAAGTGCCGTTTGCTCTCCCTTTTGCGAGACGCTGAAAAGTTTGCCGTCCGTGTGGGCGATCATGACGTTGCCGCCGGAAGTTGCAAGAAGGAAATCGTCTCGCACGGGTTTGTCGAAAACGGGTTGCGGGTCTTGCCATTGCAGGGCTTTGTCGGTGCGGAGAAGCCCTTCGTCAGCAACGACATCGGAGGTGGTGGACGGCGTGATTTTAAGGGGGGCTGTGGTCCGGCTACTGAGTGCAACCGTGAGGGCGATCCCCATACCAATCGTCGCAAACGTCATCATTACGCACAGAATTAAAAGAAAGCCCCCTCCCTTAGCGGCACGTTCCTCGATCTCATCGGCTTTGTCTCGCTTGCGGCGGGTACGTTCTCGACGCGGTGCTTCCTCAAAATCGTCTTCGTCGTCATTCTCAAAATTGCCGGAATTTTTGGCGGGATTAAAGTCGCGTCCCGCGTTTCTTGAGGAATTCACGGGTTCGACGGGTTGCTTTGAGGGACGGTTTCGGGAAGAGGGTGTTTCCTCGAAGTTCGGTACAGGGTTGGAGACGACTCCGTTTTGTCTCGAAGAGTTTTCGTTTTTTCCGTTTTTGTTAAGGGAGTTTCGCCATTCGCTCCGCTCGTCAGTGGCGTCTTCGGGCAAGTCGAAAAGGGGCGTACTCTGTTCGGGAACAGGCAAAACGCTGACCGCATTCGCAATCGGGCGAAAGGCTCCGTAGCGAACGATGATTACCGTGATGTTGTCCGCCCCCCCCGCTTCCAGCGCCGAGTTGGTTAATTGATCACAGGCGGATTGCGGGTCGGGAGAAGTGGCAAGCACCTGCGCGATGTCGCCATCGCTCACTTCGGTTGTCAGTCCGTCACTGCAAAAAAGAAGCGTATCGCCTTCTTCAAGTGCGAACGTAAAGGCGTCCGGCTCGACTTCTTGCGCCAACCCGACACTTTTTGTCACCCTGTTTCTAAACTTTGATTTTTGGGCTTCGTCGCGAGTCATTTTGCCCGCTAAAACTTCTTGCCATACCAGCGAATGATCTTCCGTCACCTGCCGCAATTGACCTTCGCGGAGCAGGTAAATACGGCTGTCCCCCACGTGCCCCACCGTGATTTTGCCC
>JACMPS010000470.1 GCA_014377395.1 Chthonomonadaceae bacterium | reverse complement strand
CTAATTTTTGTAGCAAAAGCAAAACAACAACAAATACCTACCCCAATAAGAGGGGCGGGGGAGCCAATGCACCACTCTCTTTCTCTACATCGCGTCCGGCAGGACGTCCTCACCGAAGGTGCTTAGCGGCGGTCTTCAGACCGTTGATGTAAAACTATTGATGTGATCAACACCGTTGACAGTTATCAAATTGTTTACGACAAAAAATCGAACCCCACCCCAACCCGTTCCAATTACAAACTCTTGCTCAGCGGTTCGCAAGATTTCCCTTGCACAAGGGGAGGGAGCCATACCGTCTCCTTCTCAACACTTTCCCCCAATTCCATTTTTGTCCTTGACAGGTGTCATGGGAAAAGACTATAATGGATCACTCATCATTCCGGTTATTTTGCCGGGGGTTTGCAAAAGCCGCGAGGCGACCACGCCGCGAAACCAGACCGCGTTTTGTTGCGTCTTAACGACAGAGCGCCAAATTATGACCCTACCGACCTCACAAACCAATTTACAAAAAATTCTTGTCTCGCTTTCGGAAACGGAGATCGCTGTAGATCCGGGAAGCGTTGCACAAGTCGTCGTCACGATGACGAATCGCCAAGAAAACCCGGATCGCCTGATGATCGAAGTCGAGGGGGTGGATGTCGAATGGTACTCGATTCCGGTTTCGGCGGCAAATCTCGGCGCGGGTGCTCAATCGGGAGAACGCATTATTTTTCGTGTGGCGCGTGGCGCGGGTAATCGTGCCGGAGCCTACCCTTTTATCGTGCGTGTGCAGGCAATGGAGACAGGCGAGACCGGAGTAGCACAGGCAACTCTGATCGTCAATCCCTTTAATTCGTTACAGATGGAACTCAATCCGAAGCGCGGTTCCGCAACGTTTTTGCGTCCCCTCAACGATTTCGAGATTTCCCTCACCAACGAAAGCAACGAAGAAAAAACTTTCGATCTGTTTGCCTCCGATCAAGATAACGAGTGCGCTTACGAGTTTGACACCGAGCGCGTGACGATGAAGCCCGGTCAAACCCTGACAATTCCGCTTGCGACACGCCCGAAAACCTCCGCGTTTTTCGGAGGGATGCGCCTCTATAGTTTCACTGTTTCCGCCCGTGCCGTAGATAATCCCTATGTCGCCGCAAACGCACACGGTCAACTCGAACGCCATGCGCTGATTTCCCCCGGCGTAGGAATTTTTCTCTGCTTGCTGGCGATTGGTGCGCCAATCGCCTACTCCCTGCGCCCGAAACCGCCTATTCCCCTCTTTATCAACAAGTTTGTGGGTGTGCCGGACAAGGTGAACTCTGGAGACGACATTACGCTCTCGTGGGACGTGGCACCTGGTTATCAGCAACTGATTATGATGAAACAGGTGGGCAAGCAGGACGCCGTTGCCCTGAACGAACAGCCGAAACCCGAGCAAAACGTAGGGAGTTTGACAACTCGCCCCGAACCCCTCCAAACGACTTATTATCTCGTGGTACGTGGACAAAACGGACAAAAAGACCTTGAGAAGAAAGTCGTTGTCTCCGTCGCCCCTCCCCCCGCCGCAAAAGTAGCAAGCCTGAAATACTTCCGTATCAATCCTGCGGTGGTGCATCAGGGTGAACCTGTCATGTTGTCGTGGCAAGCCTCCGAAGCCGACAAATTCATTCTCGATCCCGGAAATGTTACTCTAAATGGTGCTGAGCAAACTCGTCAGATTGTTCCCGATCACGACGAACAGTATACCCTTCGCAGTTTTGGTAAGGACGGCAAACCTGGAAATTCGAAGACGGTCAGTGTTCGTGTGGTTGGAAAAGACATTTGTATCGCGGAGATCGTTAGTTTCCGTGCCGCAAACACCGTTTATGAAGGCGACAAAGTCCGCCTGACCTGGAAAACTCGTTATGCCCGCACCGTGAGAATTGACTCGGATCAGGGCGCGGTTGGCGATGTCGGCAACCCACTCGCCGGGTCAGTCACGATTGACACGCCGATCAATACGCCGATCACGTTTACGCTGACGGCAACCGACACCGCAGGAAAATTCGTCACCAAAACCTACACGGTCAAGCCAGAAGTCCGCCCGATTCCTGTAGAGCCGAAGCCAACTCCCCCTGTGGACGGCACGACGGTTCCGCCTACGGGCGAAGAAACGACGGTTCCCCCGACAACGGGTGGCACGACTTCCCCTCCCTGAAATTTTACCTCCCCAATTTCAAGCCTCTTTCTTATTTCTCGCAAGTAGGAAAGAGGTTTAATTTAGAACAAGGACTTGCCATGCCTGTGCCGACTCTGAATCCCGATGACTTTGTGCGACTGGTTACGTTTTTCGTTCCTGAAACGATCAGTGCGATCACCTTTTCTCCTGATGGCTCTATGCTTGCCGTTGCCGCAGGAGACAAAGTTCACATTTACAATATCCCGCAGGAGGCACGTCCCAAGTCTCTGCTGGAACTTCCCAAGCGTGACACCGCAATCTGATAAAGCAAGTCTTTCGGAACAAAATCGGGACAAATAAGAACAAGAAATGAAAGCGGACTCTAGATGAAAAAACTGATTGTTTTCGATCTGGACGGCACTCTTGCGGAGAGTAAATCCGCCCTTGATGCTGAAATGGCTTCACATCTCCAAAATCTGATGAGTGTTGTCAAAGTCGCCGTGATTTCCGGGGGCAACTGGCCTCAATTTGAGCAACAACTTCTCCTTAACCTTCCTGCTGATGCACCTCTGCAAAACCTTTCATTGCTTCCCACCTGTGGGACGAAATTTTATCAATATAGAAGCGAGTGGAAACCTCTCTACTCGGAAGATTTTACTTCGGCGGAAAAAGAAAAGATCGTTCATTCCTTAGAAAAAATGATTGTCCTCTCAAATTTTAAGATCGAGCAAATTTGGGGAGAGCAAATCGAGGATCGGGGAAGTCAGATCACCTTTTCCGCTCTGGGACAAAAGGCACCGCTTGAAGCGAAGAGAATATGGGACCCGGACTTTGCAAAGCGAAAAGCGATGCAAGCCGTTCTGGAAACCTTGATCCCTGAGTTTTCAGTGCATTTAGGCGGCACAACCTCTGTAGACATCACCAAACCCGGCATTGATAAAGCCTACGGGATCAGGAAACTGCGCGACACACTCGGTATCGCTATCAAGGAAATGATTTTCATTGGAGATGCTCTGTTTCCTGGCGGAAACGACTACCCCGCAAAAGAGGCGGGAGCGTTATCCATTCAGGTAAGAGACCCCAACGAAACAAAACGAGTCATCGAAGCTATTATTGCCTGTCTCACTTAAATCCGCGGGGTATCAAAGTAAAGCACCCTTTTCGCAGGTGCGAAAAGGGTGCTTTTATTGACACGATGGATTGAAATTAGAATAAATGAAAACTAAACGGAAGCGACTGTAACTTCGTCAACCGGAGTTTCTTCGGCGACAGGCGCGAAAGGAACAACGCTGACCCGGCGGCGTTCGCGGGTTCCCTCAAACTTGACGGTTCCGGCGATCAGTGCGAAAATGGTGTAATCGCGACCGAGACCGACATTCTTGCCGGGGTGCAATTTGGTGCCACATTGTCGAACGAGAATCGAGCCGGCTTTGACGACTTCGCCGCCGTACTCTTTGACGCCGCGACGTTGGGGGTTACTGTCGCGTCCGTTCCGTGAAGAACCGACGCCTTTTTTGTGTGCCATTGAAAATCTTCTCCCGTAAAAATGAAACGGGTCAGGCTTTGGGAGAGTTCCCGTTGAGCCTAAGCCGTGATGGATTCGATGGAAAGGGTCGTCAGTTTCTGGCGATGCCCATACCGATGATGGATATTTTTCTTGGGCTTAAAGGTGAAGCCGTTGACTTTGGGGGCTTTAATTTGCTTGACGATTTTCGCCATGACAACTGCGCCCTCGACGGTGGGAACCCCGATGGTCATGCCGTTGTCGCCGGAAATCATCAGCACTTCGGTCAGTTCGATACTGGTATCCGTGTCGCCTTCAAGTTTTTCGACGGTGATAAGGTCGCCCTCTTCTACCCGATATTGTTTGCCGCCCGTTTTTACGATTGCGTACATCGTCTGTTCTTCTCTCTGTGTTCGGTCTGTGTTCCTGCCGGAAACCCAAAGTACAGAGGCGGCAGGCATAAAAAAGTCTGACTCGCAAGCGCAGTCAGAGTAAGAATATACCCGAAGAACCGGACAGAGTCAAGGTAAAAGTTACGAGACGGGAAGGAAAAGGCAGGTGAGGGCCCGAAATAGGCAAGCAGATTAAAACTCTGAAGAGATGCAAGCAAATACATGAACCCCGAATTCCTACCCATGAAAGATGGGGGACATGCCTGGAACTGGTTCTGGATTACGGTGAAAATCGAGAGTCCTGAATTCGGGAATCCGTTTTTGGAAGGAGAATTAAGCGGAGAATTCACGAATGAAGTGGGGCAAGTCTGGAAGGTGGAGGGCTTCTACAATTCAGAAGAGGGAAGCCGTTTCGAGATACGCTTTATGCCCCCTGCGGAGGGCAAGTATGCCTACCGTCTGAAATTCACCGCAAAAGGAGAAACGCAGGAGTACTCAGGTATCTATGCTTGTCAAGCCTCGGAAAGACCGGGAATGGTGCGTGTAGACCCTGATTTTCCCTTTCAGTTTCAATACGCAGGAACAAAACTGCCCTACTTCTGGAATTCCACTAACGCCTATTCGATTGTCGGGTGGGAAAGCGAAATCATCACTGAGATACTGGATCGTTTTGAGAGATTAGGGATCAATCGTATTCGAGCTTCTCTGTCGGGGATTCATGTCGAGAATAGTGAGGCGTGGAAAGAGCCGGTTTATCCATCTGACAAATTTTCGTTTTTATTTCATCCCTGGGTAATGACCGGGGACGACCCTCTTGCAAACCCCGGCTATGATGTGACTAGATTCAACCTTGAACACTGGCGAAAATTTGAGCGGCTGCTGGCAAAGGCGAAAAAGCGCGGGATTCAAGTTTCGGTAATTTTCTATGTGGACGGTTATCGCCCCG
>JACMPS010000469.1 GCA_014377395.1 Chthonomonadaceae bacterium | reverse complement strand
TTTTGCCGCGTCCATAATCTCATCGAGACTTGCATCCTGCTTGCCGTAGGAAATGTTCTCCGCCACCGTTCCATTAAAGTAAAGAGAAACGGCTCCTGTAGCACAATCCCCACCTGTCGGCGCATCTCCTGCAAATCCATTTCACGACAATCCTTACCGTCGAGTTTAATGGTTCCGGCGTCTGGCTCGTAAAAGCGCGTCAGCAGATTGATCGTTGTAGATTTCCCTGCTCCCGACTTGCCGACAAGCCCGATCATTTCACCCGGTTTTGCGGTAAATGTCATATTTTTGATGATCGGGTTTGATTTGTCGTAGCCGAAACGAACGTTCTCAAAGACGACTTCGCCCTTCAATGTACAGGGAGCCGCTTCCGTGTTGTAGTTTTCGGTGTCTGAATCAATGACCTCGAAAATACGTTCCGCCCCCGCCATTGCTTTTGAGAACCACTGATTAACTTGCCCGAACCATTGCAGGGGCCCGTAAACAAGACCGAGATAAGCATTCACCATGTAAAAAGTTCCAAACGAAATCTCGCCTGTATAGACAAGGTAGCCGCCGTAACTCCAGTGAATCAGGGGGCCTAGTCCCGTAAAAAAGGTCATCGCACTCGAAACGGTCATGGCACGTATGTCGGCACTGATTCCCACTTCCCTCAACTCGTCATTGCGTATGCGGAACTTTGCAAATTCGTGATCCTCCTTTGCAAATGCCTTCATCACCCGGATGCCTGTGAGTGATTCGTTAAGGTGCATATGGAATTTAGCCCACTTCTGCCCCATTCGGAAATACATCTGTGAGACGGGTTTCCAGAAAATCGTGCTGATCACAATCGAGACCGGAAGAGGTGACAGCACCGCAAAAGCCAGTTTCCAATTGATCCAGAACATAAACAGGGAAATTCCGCTCACCAGTAAAATGTTCGTTACGAGAAGCGGAACACCGTCCACGAGAAACCCCCACACGCGATCCGTGTCCTGTGTCACGCGGCTGGTGATCGCCCCGACTTGCTTTTTGTCGAAGTAGGTCAGTTGCAGAAATTCAATGGCACGGTAGACGCTACTTCTCAGATCGGAGGCGATATTCCCCGCGAGAAAAGAGATCAGTCGTCCATTCAGTACCTGAATAACCGTCGCAACGCCAACGACAGCCACCCAGATGCCCACCATTTGCAGAAGGTAGGGCAGACTTCCCGTGAATTTGCCCTGCGCGTCCTTTGTAAGAACGTTGTCAATGGCAAGGCGTTGCAGCTGTGGCGGGATCAGGTTGATTCCGGTTGTCACCAGCGAAAGACCTGCCAGAGCGAAGGCTTGCTTGCGGTAAGGCTTCATAAATCGCCCAATCCGCAAAAGCGTTCTTCCCCGGTCTACGCACACGGGACAAATGCCGTCCTTCTCCGGCAGAAGGCGAGAACATTTCGGGCATCGAGTGACTTCCTGCTTTAAGTTGATCGAAAGTGGTTCGTCTTTTGCGAGTTGCTCCAGTCCTCGTGCCGCCTCTGAAAAGCGGGCGGCTTCGTGCAGAGAGTAGGACAGCAAAGGCAAAATTTCGCCCTTTTTCGTGGTGACTTCAAGGCGTCCCCCACCTACAAGTGGCTCATTACGAGCGGACTTGATTTCGACAATCGGCATCTGAAAAGAGGTAGCACCGTTCCGTTCACGGACACGAACGATGTCCGAAGTGATCTCAAGCGTCCGAAGTCCGAACGTGCCGTCTTCAAGGAGATCGCCGTCGAGTTGAACCAGAATGTCGGTATTCAAGAGGGGAGAACGGGTTACATTTTGTTCGAGGGGAAGGGTGGGGTCTTCAAGTGCGGACATAGGTTTCTCCTCTGGAAGTCTTGCCGTAATTGTAAAGGCGGAAGGTGATTTAAGATAAGTCTTTGGCGCAAACGAGAATAAGGGTGGGGGATTTTCGCTCGTTTGTCAACTGCTTTATCGGCTCACGGAGAGGGATTGCTAAAATTTCAGAGCATGAATCTGGGGAATAAATTGCCCGGCTACAAAAGTGCTCCAATCACAAACTCCTGCTCAACGGTCTGCAGGATTTCCACCTGCGTGGACTCAATGCAAAAGCAAGGGCGATGATTTCTCTTTTAATTTTCTGAAGCAGCCTGTCTTAGCCAGAAGCACGAATTTGGTGTCCGTGTTTTGTCCATATGGGGCGGAACGGGGCGCAAACTTCAGTCCTGCGAACATACCAACTCCACTTTACCAACACGCTCTAAGGAGGGGCTGAAAAAGTCTGTCAATGGGGTCAGAATAAGAACGATTACACGGCATTTACGTCCGTCATTGAATGAACTCGGAACGGCGTAGCCTCAAGTAGCGAATTTATTCCGCCGCCCTTGAGCGCATCGCCCTTTCCTCTCACTCACTTCGGCTTATCCGTCCCCCGGCACTTTTCCGTCAAGGCGAACGATACCACCCTTGAGTTGCTCCATGCGCTTGAGAAGCCAACCTGCCTTCGTCTTGACCCATAATGTCTTTATCGGAAGAGACATGGCGAGTTGTTGCGACTTGCCGCCCGTTGTCATCGGTTGCGTCATTCCCGCAAACAGATAACTGCCGATCACTTCCGTTTCGGATTTCGCCGGGGTTGTCTTATCAATCGTGAAGCCTGCCGACAGCGTTTTCATGGCTTTCATCGCTGAAGCAAAGTTTTTTCGTGCCGCCTTTCGGTCTGCTGTTTTCCCGTCCAGATTTTTCTGTGTGAAGTCAGGGGTCAGAAACTGAGCGAGAGCGGTGCTGTTTTTCGCTTTCATTGCCGCCGCCATTTTTCCGAACTGTGTCGCAATCTGTTTCTGCAAGGGCGACACGGCTTTTCCGTCCGCCTTCGCTTCCCGCAAATAAATCCAGCCGCCACTCAGGGTCAGCACCGTCCATAACGTCAATCGTCGCCGTTGCGAATTTCGTTTTCTCTTTCCACGACTCATCTCTCCTGTGCTCCGTTTCTGAGTTACCTTCTGACTAATTTCTTCGGTACAGGCAGGAAATCACTTCCACCCCGTTGAAATAGTATCGGCGCATTGCCCGTAAACTTAAGTGAAAGCGAGGACGAAACCAAATGGCAGATGTAACCGTCACGGTGTTTGATAGTGGCCCCATTGAAGTGATGGGAGCGATTACCCTGAAAGATGAAAACGGTGGGGTCAGAGAGATTGTAGAAGGGGAGCCGATTTATCTTTGTCGTTGCGGCGTCTCCAAAGACAAACCCTACTGCGATGGATCACACGGCGACTGTGGCTTTGTCCACAAATTTACCGAATAAAAGAAGTATTCGGTCTTGAAATTGCAAGACAGTGTGTCTAATTCTCTGCCTCTCGAGCAAACTACCATGAACTGCCCTACCTGCAATCAGCCCGTTTTGGATGCAACTCAGCCCTGTCCTCATTGCCGCACAACGGCGATGCTCCCTCCCTCTCCACAAAAAACACAGCGTATGGCACTTACGGGCGAAATGGTGGAGATGGACACCTCGCCGGGATATTCGCCTTACGCGCCTCCCGCCGCAGATGCACAGGATCCGGGGCTGAACAATCCCGGCGGCTTAGGGCGTGTGGGGCAGGGTCCAATGGCACCCGTTGTCTTGCCGCCTCTCGCTTACGAACACCCGCCCATGACGCAGGAAGCAAAAACGACCTGGGGCGTTTTCGCGGCACTGGGAATTGCGGCGGCACTGGTTTTCGGAGGCATCTACACTTATTCCCGCTTGCAAAGCCACAATCGTATTCACAATCTGGCGACTAAAACCCGGATGCTTCAAGCGGGAGATCGCTGGGATTACAAAATGACGGCTTCCCTCACTGCCGCGAAAAGCGTGATCAATGGCGAAATCAAAGGCAGTTCCGCTATGACTCTGGAAAAGACAGTGGGTAATTCACGCACTCCTCTGACCCGTTCACACCGGATTCACCTTTCCACTTCGCGGAAACAGGATTTCACCGAAAAACTCTTTTTGTCACAGCCGAAATCGGATGGACTTCTCTACAAAGTCGGCGAGACAAGCGACTCGGACAAAACGCGGATGACCTCGCAACCCCCTGTTTTCCTTCCGGGAAAGTGGCAATCGGGGCTTCAATTCAATACAGAAACCACCTATGACGACGGAGCCACCGAGCGGGGCGACTGGAAAATACTCGGTACGGAAATCGTGGACACACCCGTCGGACGCTTTGCGACATGGAAAGTGAATGAGCAAGTGGACATGACAGGCAATGCAAGCAATCCTCTTGGTGACACCACACAGCATGGAATTTATTGGTATGCGCCTCAACTCGGCAGTTTTGTAAAGGCGGAGGTCAAGCAAACAATGCTGGGGGGAATTGTTCTCACGATGAATTTTCTGCTCCAGAAGACGACGGTTCCCGATTACGACATTGTTCCTGCAAACTCGGTCAAGCCCACAATCAAAGCGGACAAGCCCGACGACTAAACACGCATTTTTCTGAGAATTAATTCTAATGTGTCCGGGAGTTGAAGACTCATTTCATCCAACTCAAACAAAAACGAGTGCCTTTGGGACGCGAATCTCAGGTTGGCACGCTAAATCTATATCCGCAGGGCTAACGGTGAATTTATTCCGCCGCACCCACTTTTTCAACCCCCTCTAAAACGAAACAGGAGAACTTAATGGCAACTACTTCCCGCCTGGGACATCAGGATATTCGCATCGGAACCATTGCACGAATTGGCGACGGAGCCGATTACATCCGTCAAATTTTACCGCACGGCTTTGAGTGCTTTCAACTTTTTGCGTGGCAACACCTGCCCCCCGTTGATATGGGCGAGTATGCAAAACAGGTAAATGACGTGATTGGCGACCTCGCGATTGTCTCCAGTATCGGAATGTTCGGCAACCCGTTGCAGGACGAACAAACGGTGAAGGACTGGGAAACCAGCATCAAGAGTTGCAAGCTGTTCGGTTGCAACATTGTTGCGGGGTTTGCGGGGGCGTTGGAGGACCGTTCCGTGCCTGACAATCTCGCAAAGTTCACGGAAGTTTGGACGCCTCTGGTCAAACTCGCCGAAGATGAGGGCGTTAAAATCGCCTTTGAGAATTGCGATATGGGCGGCACCTGGAATCGTCCGAGTTGGAACATCGCTCATGCGCCCGCTTCGTGGGAGATGATCTTCAATGCCATTTCGAGCGATCATCTCGGTTTGGAGTGGGAGCCTTGCCACCAGATGAATTCGTTGATTGATCCCCTGCCACAACTCAAGAAGTGGATCAAAAAAGTCTATCATGTTCACGGAAAAGACGCGACGGTTTTCTGGGACGTGATCAAGGAAAAAGGAATTCGGGGCGGAGAGCAATTCGTTTATCATCGCACGCCTGGTTTCGGAGACACGAACTGGACGGATGTGATCTCGATTTTGCGCCAGAATGGGTACACCGGGTGCATTGACATTGAGGGGTGGCACGACCCGGTTTACAAGGACGACCTTGAAATGACGGGGCAGGTCTTCTCTATGAACTACCTGAAGCAGTGCCGGGGCGGAACCTTTATTCCCAACCCAAAATAGGGAAAAGGGATTAGAGTTAAGTGTTGAGAAGGAAATAGTGGAGTGCTTTTGCATTGGCTCTCTTCTCCCAGCTTTTCCGGGGGAGGGTAAGTGAATAGGACTATGATGGGGACATGAGGAAAATCTCTTTCTCAACACTTAACACTCACTACTTAACACTTTGGGAGTGTCTATAAGAAAGCGGGTATACTTTTTGCTATGGAAACTCCCGAACTCACCTGCCCGGCTTGTGGCAGTTCTCACCGCCAAACCAAAGAAGGCAAAACCGCCTTTGGCTCGCAACGCTTTCAATGTCAGGACTGCAAACGTTACTACACGCCTACCCCCAAACCTCATGGCTACAGCGCAGAACGCCGCCAATTTGCTCTGCGCCTTTATCTGGAAGGCAACAACTTTCGGCGCATCGGGCGTCTTCTGGAAGTCGCCCCCCAAACGGTGATCAACTGAGTCAACGCTTACAAAGCCGCCTTGCAAACGCAGGGGACCACCCCGCCGCAACCTGCTACGGTGGAAACGGCGGAACTCGACGAACTCTGGACGTTTATCGGCTCGAAA
>JACMPS010000468.1 GCA_014377395.1 Chthonomonadaceae bacterium | reverse complement strand
GGATTGCTCATATCGAATCAGGATACCACACAGCGGGGCATCGAGGATTAAGTGTGGAGCGAAAAAACGCAAATCGCTCTTGCATTGAGTGCACGAAGGCATACCCCAGGAATAACTTCATGGGCTACTAAAGTGCCCCAATCACAAACTCCTGCTCAACGGTCTGCAGAGACATCCACCTGCGTGGACTGAGGAAAAAAAGGAAGAATAAACAATCCATGACCGATCAAAAGCAACAATGGACACGGCGAGAGTGGCTACAGTTTGTAGGAGGAACAACACTTATGGCGTCTTTGCCGACTATCTCAGAGGCGGCTGAAAACGTGCAAAACGCCGACTCACTTCTGGAACCAATCCGAGTGACGAGTGATCTTCCCGCCCTCGCCGCCGTCACCCTCAAAGGCGGAAAGGTGATCTCACAGGGCGCAGTCGGGTTTCGAAAGGCGGGCAATCCTACCCGCGTCACAACAAAAGACAAATTTCACCTCGGTTCCTGCACCAAAGCGATGACGGCTCACCTGTGTGCGGTTCTGCTGGAAGAAAAGCGATTAGATCGAGAAACTACCGTGCTGAAAGCGTTCCCGGAAATGGCGAAGACGATGCACTCTGCTTACCACGAAGTGACACTCGATCACCTGCTGTCACACCGAAGCGGATTTCCCGGCGAGAGTTGGCTGAAAGGACACGATTTCGGAGAGACACGACGGTTTTCCGGCTCCCCTGTGGAACAGAGAATGGCTTATCTTCGCGCCATTCTGAAAGAGGCTCCTGATGCAAAGCCCGGAGAGAAATACATCTATTCCAACCGCAACTTCACGGTGGCGGGAGTGCTTGCGGAACGTGCCGCAAAAACGAGTTGGGAAATGCTGATCGAGCAAAAAGTCTTTCGTCCGTTGAAGATAGGTAGTGCCGGGTTTGGCGCAATGGGGCTTTTCGGCAAGGTAGACCAACCGCTACAGCACCTGCTTGACGGCGAAAAGCGGGTGGTAATCGAACCGGGTCCCGATGCGGACAACCCGCCCTCGCTCGCACCCGCCGGAACTGTGCATATGGCTCTGGAGGACTGGGCGAAATTCGTGCAGGATCATCTAGACGGCTTGCGCGGCGAAAAAGGAACCTTGACTTCTGACTTGTATCGCTATTTGCACACGCCTCTTTTCGGAGGGGAGTACATGGGCGGTTGGGTCAAAACAAAGCGAGAGTGGGGAGGCGGAAACGTCTACACGCACACGGGAAGCAACACGCAGAATTTCGCCGTTGTGTGGATGGCACCGACAAAAAACTTCGCGGTTCTGATCGCCACAAATCAGGGCGGAGATGCCGCCGCGCAAGCGTGTGATCAAGCCGCCGCGAAACTGATTCAGACCTATCTTCTCTAACCTTGCGACAACCTTCTCCCCACATAAGGAGTTGGAACCCAATTGGTACGCTCTAATCTCTCTGGACTAAAGACTTCTTGCGTAATAGGTTGGGTGTCTTTGTTCAACCGGGTCAGGGTCGGTTTTCGCAAGGCGTACTCCCCTCTTGAGCGGGTTTGATCGGTCTGTTTTACCCGATCAACTCGAACTTTCCCGTGTGGCGGAAGTTGAGCAATCCGGCAATCACGCAGAACACCCCCTCGTGATCCGCAAACTTGC
>JACMPS010000467.1 GCA_014377395.1 Chthonomonadaceae bacterium | reverse complement strand
TTTTGACTTGTGTGATGGCAGGTTTTGCGGTCTTAGCGGGCGTGATGGGTTACTTTGTCGCCTCCGCACACCTCGTGTCACTGAAGGGATGGACTGCCTCAAAAGTCCCTGAAAATAGTCACGTTCTCTTCTTGACTGATTTGTGGATTCATCTGAGCAGTTACGGTTCAGGGTTTGTGGGGGGAGCCATTTTGTGTCGGCACGTCTGGCGTAGCCGAACGCAACCCGGCAACGATGCAGATTGAAGTCGGCTGGTAAGAGAGGTAAGAGACCATTTCGGTTGACAGGTGGGAGAAAGAGATTTCTAGCCGTCAACCAGAAGAGGGAGATTTCGTTGAAAACAGCGACGTAGAAAACAAAAGGATTGAGGACAAAAACAACATCATGCCGGAACTGCCGATAGACCACGACCGTCTTTTCAAGGAGTTGATTACGACCTTCTTTTTCGAGTTTCTCCTGCTGTTCGCGCCGCAAATTGCCGCCGCGATTGACCGCGACAGCATCGAATTCATTGACAAGGAAGTCTTCTCCAATCTTGTTCCCGGACAGGAAAACATCGTTGATATTCTCGTCAAGGTAAAGATTTTCGGGGAGGAACAGTTTATTCTGATCCATATCGAAAATCAATCGTTCTCCGAAGCCGAGTTCAACCGACGAATGTTTGATTATTTTGTGATCCTACGTGCTAAATTCGGGTTGCGCGTTTACCCATTCGCGGTGTTTTCTTTTGGAAAGCCGTTGCGTCGTGAACCCGATACTTACAGTGAGGTAACATTCGAGAAGGAAATTGTTCGCTTCTGGTTTCACGCCATTCAACTCAATCAGATGAACTGGCGAGACTACCTCGGAAGCGAAAATCCGGTAGCAACGGCTTTGATGACGAAAATGCAGGTGGAGCAGGCGGATCGTGCAACCATTAGACGCGAATTTATGCGATTATTTCTGACGATGAAGTTCGACCGCACGAAGATGAAAGTGATTAGTGAGTTCATGGGAACGTACCTGAAGTTGACGAGCGAAGAAAACAGGGAAGTGCGAAAGGAGATTGAAAACACGATGACACCCGTACAACAGAAGGAATACTATACCTACCTGAACCCGTGGGAAGAAGCGGGGATGGAGCGTGGGCTTGAGCAAGGGATCGTGCGAGGAATTGAGCAAGGACAACGTGATGGAGAAATCCGATTCGCATTACGAGTTATTAAAAGCAAATTCGGTCCTCTTGACGAAGCTCTGATGGAGCGCATTTCCGGGTTGGAATTGCCGAAAGTGGAAGATTTGGCAGGGGTTCTCATCAATTTCCAAACCGTGAAAGAACTGGAAAATTGGCTTGATGCAAACGCTTGAGTTTTGCCACCTGATGTGGAACGCAGAAAGGGAAACCAGTCTCGATTTTCGTCTCTTCGATGATCGAAAACAGGGCTGATCTTACGCTTTTACAATTGACGTTTTCGGTGTGCGTTCATCGAATAAGGCAAGACGTTGTCTTTTGATGGATACAACTCCAATCTCACTCTCACCTATTGACAGGTGCTTAATTTAAGAGAGCATCAAACGGAGTATGCTATAATCTCTCCCGAAGGTTATCCGATACGGATCGGACGAATTGGCTTAAAACAGAAAGAGCATCGTATTTATGACGCATTATGACGCGATTGTGATTGGTGCGGGTCCGGCGGGAGCCGTCGCCGCGCACGATCTGGCAAAGGGAGGACTAACCGTTGCCCTGATCGAAAAGCATACTCTGCCCCGGCATAAGACCTGCGGCGGGGGTATCCCCACACTCACTAAAAATTTGCTTAGCCTTGCTGAAATGGGCGAAGTGCGTGATCTCTCCCCGGACGCTTTTGTCGAGTGCCACGTTACACAAATGCGCCACACCTACAATTTCGACGACCCGCACCTCGGTGAAATGAACCCAGACGCGGAGGCAAACCCCGATGATGCCCTCGCTCTCTGGATGGTGCAACGCTCGGTTTTCGACAATGCTCTCGCCCAACGCGCCGCCCATGCCGGAGCCGATCTACGTGAAGGTCTTGCGCTCAAGTCGCTGGAGATTGTGAAGGGGAAGCCCGTCCTTGTTCGTGCAGAGGGCAAAAACGGAAGTTGGGAAGCCACCGCCGATGTTGTCATTGGAGCGGACGGCGCAAACGGCATGACTGCGAAATGTGTGGGGCTACGCAAAGAACGCTCGCTTGCAATTGCCATTGAAGCGGAAATTCCACATACCTGGGGAGAGGGACACCCCGACCTTCGCCCCGATGTGGCACATCTGGAATTCGGAGCGATCAAGTTGGGGTATGCGTGGGTGTTCCCGAAAGGCGATCACATCAACGTGGGCGCAGGGGTTTTTCGTCCAAAGCGCGAGAGTGGGCGAGGCGACTCCAACGTCAAAGAGCAACTGCACAAAGCCATTCATGATTATCTGGAGATGCTCGGCGTTCCACAGGAGCCGGGTTCTCTTGTTTATCACGCGCACCCGCTCCCAATCTGGGACGGGCTAGACAAAATTCAGACCCGTGATGGTAAGGTTCTGCTTGTCGGCGACGCGGCAGGGCTAATCAACCCTTTTTTCGGGGACGGAATTTTCCACGCGCTGACGAGCGGGAAAATAGCAGCACGTTGCGTTCTCGAAGGCGATGCAAAAGGCTACACAAAAGCCATTTCGCACGAGTTCAAGGCAAACTTCGATGCGGCACTTCGCATCGCCAAAATCTTCTACCAGTGGCCTCACTTCGCTTACCGACATGGAATCAAACGCCCTTACGCCACCTATACCGCAACGAAACTTCTTTCCGGGCAGGTCAAATTCAATGAGGTGAGCGGGCGAATCATTGGACGCATTCGCAACGCCATGCGCGTAGATAAAAAAGCGGGCGTAGTCAACAACGATGAAATGCCCGACGCACTCTAATCCGAACCCGTTGCCCCCACTTATTACTGTAAACAGGAGAGACACATGACCGACTCACAAGACAACCGATTGGATCGCCGAAGTTTTCTAGCGGCAACCGCGGTGACCGCCGCCGCAACCGCCACCTCTTTCATTCAGCCCTTGACCGCTTCCGCTGAAACGACTTTCTCTCTACTTCAAGGGGCTTCGAGCGGGAGCAAAGGCATGATTACCGCAAAGCCTCTTCCGGAAAAAGTTTTCACGACTGCCGCGCTCGGTATCAGCCGCAAAACACACGAAGAACACTACAAACTGTATGAGGGTTATGTCAAAAAAGTGAACGAGATCACAGACAAACTCGCTAAGATGGGAACACCTGACTTCACGAAAGCCAACGCAACCTATAGCGACCTGCGAGAACTCAAAGTAGAACTGTCTTTTGCGATTGGCGGCGTCAAAAATCACGAACTTTACTTTAACCACATCGGCGGTAAGGGCGGCGCACCTACCGGGGAGATCGCGGAACTGATCAAAACGGCGTTCGGTTCTTACGATAACTGGAAGGCAGACCTCAAGGCAACCGGGATCGCCGCACGCGGGTGGGTCTGGCTTGCACACGACTACACCGATGGAAGCCTGTTCAATTACATTGGCGATTCACAGAATACCTATCCTGTCTGGCACGCCACTCCCCTACTTGGCTTGGACGTTTATGAGCACGCTTACTATTTTGATTTTCAGACGGGGCGAGCCAAATACATTGATGCTTTTTTCAACGTGATTGATTGGGATGCAGTCAATGCGAATCTGGCGGTAGCGAAAGCCGTTGCCGGAGCCGCCAAAGTCTGATTCAGCATGACCCTGATTGATAGATGCCCGTAAAGTAAAAAGGCAAAAAGAGACCCGACTTCATCTTTGAAGTCGGGTCGCGTTTTTCGCAAATGTTTTTCGCGGCAAACGCTAACAAAATGAGGACGAGAAAGAAGGATACCTTCAATCATTATCATGCCACAACTCTGCAACCTCTGTCAATAGTATGAGCGATTTTTTTACAAAAAAATTGTCGAGAGAGCAAAAACGTTTTCATACGCTTTGATTCTTTTTCGTTAATTTTTAGAAGATGCCTTTAATTCTACGACTTATTTCCTCCTCAAAACGCTTCTTTTTGCGATCTCATGCCTCAGATGCCACTGTTTTGATAAAAAATAACGTTTTCTCCACTTTGGACATTCATTTCATGGCTTACGTAGGATATAATAGAAGGAACATTCTGTGATTTATGCAGAAGATGATCCAAACGGGATCAAATAATAAGGACGTTTTTAACTTATGGCAACCACTGGAGAAAAGGGAAGACGCGGGCGACGCCCCGCCCTCGACCCCGCAGATCGAAGAAGACTTGCAGCAAGAATCGCAAAGATGGTTCTGGTAGACCGCCTCGAACAAAAAGAAATTTTGGTGGAGTTGCAGAAAACAGAGCCAGGACTGACACATATTGATGCCAGCACAGTCTCTCGATTGTATCGTTTTGCATTGGACACGGGTATCGTGCGCGTGCACATTGATGAAAACGCACCCTTTAAGCCACCCCGTATCGAAAATCTGGAACGGGAACTGATTGCCGCCTACGAATTGCAGTCCGCCATTGTCGCCGACGCTTCCGGGCATGAAGAGACGTTAGAAAGTTCGCTTGCCGATGACCGACTTCATCAAGCGCTCGGACAACTCTGCGCCGATTATCTCGATACAATTGTACGTCAGAACGAGGTTGTCGCGCTTTCTTCGGGACGCGCCGTCTTTTATGCGTGTGAAAGTCTGTTCAACCGACACATTTTCGACAAGCGAAACGTGCGTGGCGTTAAGGTTTTCTCGCTGAACGGCAACATCGCCGCCGAGGTCTGGAGCATGGAAAGCCCGGATGCCCGCCGCGCAATGGACGCCGACACGTCGGGCGCATGGCTTGCACGGGCGTTCCCGGATGCGGAACTGATTCGCTTGAGCCTTCCCGTTGCGGTCAAGTCGCCTGATATGCTGGCTGAATGGATTAATGAGGGACCCGGGCGCTGGATTTCCCCAAAGGTCTGGAAAGAGAAAGCCGCTTCCACCGAAAATATCCATGAGGACGTTTATGTACCAACTCTGGCACTCGTGGGCATTGGGGGGGTTCGCCCACAATCGGGACATCGCTTTATTGTGGGAATGAACGAGCCGATGATGGCGAATTTGCAACCGGAACTCTCCGGCATGAACGAACTCATCGAGAAAAATGCGAACAAGGTTTCCTGTGCTGTCGGTGATCTTTGTAACCGCCTTTTTGTGACGCTCGAAGCGAAACGCAAACTCTCTGCCTCCGACTACAAGCAACTGGAAGACTATGTCGCCTCGATCAATGAACGGCTTCTTTCGGTGACGTTCGAGCAACTCTATCTCGTTCCCAAAGTGGTGGTGGTAGCGGGAGGTGCCTCGAAAATAGACGCCATCCAGTCGGCGTTGGAGTGGCAGGCAATGGGCTGGAAGCAACCGATCATTCACGATCTATGTACGGATCGTGAGACGGCTTTGCGATTGCTCGACTTTAAGCGAAACACCCGCCGCAGTTAAAACTTGTTGCCGGACGACTTCACTTTTTTCGGGATTGAGGCGGAGGAAAATTCGTTTTCCTCCGCCTCTTTTGTGCTGATCGTCCTCTTTCCACCTAGTTTCTGCGCTCTCCATGTCTCAAGGAATAGAATTCGGAGCGAAAGAGAGTGTTGCGCCTGAAAGACGCCTATTTTTTCCGGTGTTCTCAACCTCCGGGAAAAAAGCGGGGTGTAAGATCAATCCATAAAATGAGACGAGTAACACCCCAAAAGGATAAGGAATAACACAATGTGGCTGTTGATCTTTCTCGTTGTTCTGGTTGTCGGAATTCTGCTTGTTCGAGAATTCTTCGGTTTCTGGTTGCCTTTTGCGGTGGCGACAAATCTGGTCTCAAAGGGAAAAAAAGAACCCGCCATTCGCCTGTTCAGAAAGATCATGGAGGGATCGCCCCTGCTTAGTGCTACCGTTCAGGGAGAAGCCCGTTATCGTCTTTCCTGGCTGATGATGGAAAAGGGAAATTACGAGGACGCCGTTACTTTGCTTCGGGAAATGCTGAAAAGGCGGCAAAGCAAAGCCACCGAGTCGAACGTTCGACAGAGACTC
>JACMPS010000466.1 GCA_014377395.1 Chthonomonadaceae bacterium | reverse complement strand
TTGACTCCCCTCTCCTCCGAACTTGTGAGGGAAATCCTGCGAACCGTTGAGCAGGAGTTTGTAATTGGACACAGGAGAGGGGTTGGGGGTAAGATCCCTGCATTGACTCCTCCTCTACCGGATTTTAGGTGAGGTCGGGGTGAGGTCAAGCGAAGAAAATCTCCCACTCAACACTTAACACTCACCACTTTCCCCCTATGCCGCTTTCGCCATCAACAATTCCTGCGCCATTTCGAGGTTGCTTTGTGCGGCGACAAGGCGTGGGTCTTGAGCGAGTGCCGTTTCATAAGAGACGACTGCCGCCTCATACGCTTCGGTTTGCACAAGGCAGTTGCCTAAAGTGAAAAAGCCCATCGCGTTTTGCGGCTCGACTTGCAGACCCGCCAGATAAGTCTCGGCGGCACGATCAAAGTAACCCATTTTGTAAAGCAAATCGCCCGCGTTGAAGTAGGCGTTGCCGTAGCCCGGATTGATCTGAATTGCATCGGCGTACAGGTCTACCGCCTCCGCTTCCTCCCCGATTTGAGCGAGAAGGCGTCCAAGATTAACGCAAACCTCCGCCGAGTTCGGCTTGAGCAAACGCAATCGCTCATAGGCTTCTCGTGCTTCGTCAATCAGTTCCAGTTTTTCACAGGCTTCCGCAAGCCCCGCGAGATTTTCGGCATCCGTGTGACTCATTTGTGAGGTGCGACGCAGGTAGGGTAGGGCGGCAGCATAATCTCGCAAGATAAGGTTTAATTTGCCGAGATCACGGATCGATTCGAGGTGTTGCGGATTATGCTCAAGGCAGATTCGCAGTTCTTGAATGGCGTCCGCCCACCGCTTTTCGTGTGAGTACGAAAGGGAAAGCAGATAGCGGGCTTCCAACATTGTCGGTTGCAGATGAAGGGCATCAAGGCACGGCTTGATTGACTCCTCGTGTCGCTCCAATCCGACCAGTGCAAGAGCCAGACCGTAAAATGCCTTGAAGGTACCAATTCCCACATCTCCCGACTTCGCGTACACCGACTTGTCTTCCGCACCAAGCCGCATCGTTTCGCGGAACGCCGTTTCCGCTTCTTTGTACTTTTTGAGGTAGAGCAGACAGTAGCCGTATCCGAAGATAATTCCCGCGTGTTTCACACCGAGTTCGCAACACTGCTCGTAAGCCTCAATGCCCTCTTCAGGACGTAAAAGCCGATGACAGCAAGCAATCAACTCGATAAAGAGCGTGACGGTGTATTCCTCGTTGGAGTCCGCTTTTTTTGCCGCCTCTGAGAGATATTTGTAGGCGTTCTCCCAATCTCCCGCTGTAAAGTAAGCGTTGCCGAGATTGAAGACCTGGAAGTTCCTGAACTCGTCAATCGGGTTTTCTTCGACTTCACGCTTCAGCATCGTAATAAAGCGTTCGTGCTTGTTGCGGATCGACATAATCTCGCCTGCGTAGCCGAAGTGATCAATTACCAGACCCTCGACTTTGCCGTATTCGTAGCCCAATTCTTGCAGTGAGCGCAGGTTTTGCTCGTGAATTCTGCCCTCGAAAGCGACGCCGGGTTGAAGCCGGAAAAGGCGCAGGGCATGATGAACCGCAATTTCGGAACCCTTTTTGCGTGTGGTGGAGGTCAGCCAGTTCTGGAACATACAGAGAAAGCCACCGAGGGTGGAAGGCGCGTTTTCCATTGCAGAGCGGAAATGTCTGCCACTGTCGGGCGCGATTTCCTCATCGGCATCAAGCCACAACGCCCAGTTGCCTGTCGCGTGTTTCAGCGAGATGTTGCGTGCCTCGGAGAAGTCTTCGTTCCAGGCGTGCTGAATGATTTTGGCGCCGTATTCGCGGGCAATGTCCATTGTGCGATCCGTCGAACCCGTGTCCACGATCACGATTTCATCTACGAGATTCTTCACGCTTTCAAGGCAGTTGCGGAGAAATCGCTCTTCGTTTTTGACGATCATGCAGAGAGAGAGACGGGGCTTTGCGTCGGCAACCCGTGCCGCTTCCCGAATGCGATCTATCTCTGCATCGTGTTCATCGCAACTTTTCAGTGCTTCGTCCGCCAGAGAGATTTGGTGCATCAGTCGTGAAAGTGTGGATGAATCTGTGGAGGCTTGCGTCTGCCCCCCGTTTGCGGCTTGCCACTGAATGACCGCCGCCATACCCACCAATCCCTGCCGTGCTTTTTCGACGGTGCTACGGATGTCCATGTTTTCGATGCTGTAATCAAGAGCGATGAGAGCGTTATCGAGGGCTTCCTCGTGCTCTCCCGTCTCGTTCAGAATAAAGGCGAGGTTGTGGTGAAAGTCGCGTGGATTTGGAGCCACTTGAATCCCCTTGCGGAACATTTCGAGAGCGCGTTGCGTGTTGCCCGTCTGGTATGAGGTGACGGCAAGGGCGTTGATCAAATCCCAATCGTCTTCCCGTTCTCCGTGCAGGGCTTCGAGCAGTTCCAATGCTTTTGTCGTGTCGCCTTTGCGGGTTTCGGCGAGAGCGGATTGTTTGCGTCTCTCGAACTCTTTTTCGGCGTCCGACTCGGTGGAGGTCGTCGAAATCGCTCTTCCCAACACGTTGATCGAGCCAATGCTGAGGCTACCAAGTCCCAGCGTTGATCCCGCCGACTTTGTGACAACTCGCTGTGGTGCGCTCTCGATTTCCAGAAGGTTAGCCGTTGCGATTTCGGCGGCGTGACCCCAGGTGTGATGGTTGCGAATGTCCTGCGCGGCTTTTGCACCAAGTGCCTTTGCCGCGTCCCGGTTCGCCACCACCGAACGCAACGTCTGAATGAGAGCATCACGCGAAGGTTCCGCCCAGTAAGGCTGATCCACCGTCTCCATGCCGGAGACAAGACGCTCATTGAGATACTGCATTTTCGCGGGAATAAGATACGAATTCGTTTCATTGGCAAAGTCAAGTGCCGCCCCGAATTCGGTGACAATTGTAGGCTTACCTGTTGCCATTGCCTCTGCTATCGGCATCCCGTAGCCTTCGCCGCGATAGGGATGAACGAGGCAATCCGCAGTCGCATAAAGCGCGGCAATGTCCTCTTCACTGAGTTCGTCGGTGATGTAAACGATTTTCGAGCCGCCCGGTTTAACCTGCAAAGCGCGAACAAGCGAGTTCATTCCCTGATTGGAATAGAAACTCGTGGCGCCGAAATCCTTCACCAACAGCACCACATCGTCTTTTGCGGAAAACGCTCGATCAAAGGCATCCAGCAAAATATCAATGCCCTTCCGAGTCAGCGTTCCTCCCACAAACAAAAATTTATAGGTGTCGGGCTTGATCCATGTATTACCGCCGGGACCCCGCTCCCACAGGCGCGCCACGTCACTGTTTTCCGCCGCACCCGCATGAAAGCGATCCGTGTTGACGCCATTTGGAACGACCACAACTTTGTCGGCGGGGACACCGCCCTCCAGATAGCACTCACGCACAAAGTTTGAGGGAACCCACACCTGATCTACCGAATCATTGATCTTGCCGACCCACTCTTTCGGGATCGAACCGAACTCCCAGGGCTGAATTAAAACGAGTTTGCCGTCTTTTACGGCGTCGAATTTCGGGGGCCAGCGATGACGTACCGTGAGACGTGTGTCTTCGTGTGACAAGTCAACTCGCGAAGCCAATGCCGAGTAACGCGGATCGGAAGAGGGATCGAAGGTGCTTGGTTCATATGGATCAATCGTAAGGTTAAACCGATTTGCAAACGCGGAATTGGCGAGCAAAGCCAGCGTCAATTCCCGATTGACATGGGCAAGGCTATGATGCACGAAAAACGAACCGTGCCATTGAACACCTGTCGCACCGCTAGAGAGTTGCGCTTCGGGTTTACTTCGGGCAATATGCAGGGGCATGATAAATCTCCTTGTTTTCGAGGGGCAGGAATAAGGTAAGAGAGATTGGAAAAAGATTCTCCAATCCCTAATCCCTCTCACCTAACCCCTCATTACGCTGCACTCTTCCGTGAGTACAGGGGTTCGATAGTGAGGTTTTCGGCGGGTTTTTGGAGACCCGATCCAAGCACCGTCACCGCTAAATTTGCCGCCTCAGCCTGAGCGCGGCGCAACGGATTCAACTCGCTCGATTCAATCACTTCCGTTGCAAAATGGAACAATTTCCACTCCTCTTCCGGGCTGAGTTCCTCGCTGAGAATTGTGATTGCAGGAACGGATTCTGCCGGAAAGTGACACTCATGGAGCAGGTCGTACTGCAAATTCGTGATCAAAACTCCCGCAAGCGGCGTTGTGTGCGGAGCGGCACGGAGCATCAGCAAAACATTATCCGTTGGCTTGTACTTTCTCGTGAACGCCCTTGCAATCTCTCGCCAGTCGCCGTTCTCATTCCAGTTTGGAAACGCCAGAAAACGCTTTACATCGGGAAGAGTGTGCTTGTTTTGCGCGTGCTGTCTAGCCTCCCGCAACAGTTGCAAAATGGCAGGGCGGTGCGGCGCATAATAGGTGCAAGCGCGAATTTGTACCTCCAAATCCTCTAAAAGCGGAACCGCCTCTTCCGCACGGTTCAGATCAATGAGAAAACGCATCCACTCTTCCCAAGCCTTCCAATGAAATGGCGATTCCTGAGTCGTTTGCCGATAACCTCTCAGCGCATCCTCTACTCTGCCCATTGCGTGAGCCGCTCTCGCCTTGCTGTAAAGTATCGGTATTTGTACGGGATTCTGGAGTGAAGATTCGAGGATCATGTTCCAAGAAGTCAAAAAATCGTTCTGAGCATAAGCGGTTTCCGAGAGCGTCAGCAAAACCCGGCTTCTCAGCCAGTGTTGCATTTCCTCAGTCCAACCCTCTGAGCCGGGAGCGTGTGCAAGGTGAATCTTTTCTCCCTGCACATAGGAGCCATCCTGCACTCGCGGCAAAGTTAGTCCCGTGAAGTGCGCCTCAGAGTCGTTGTCAATCCGTGCAAGCGTTTCCCTGAGAACAGATACGCCTGTCTCCGTAAACCCCTGCATCAGAAGCGTATAGCCATAGTTGTAACGCGCCACAAGACTCGTCGGATTCGTCTCGAAGGCTTCGGCAAACCGGGAGAAAGCCTCTTTTGTCAGTCGTTCCTTCTCTTCGGAGGGGGGACAATGTGCCGCCTGAAGGCAAAGCCCGACGGCGTGTAACGAAATCAACTCGCCTCTGGCATGAGCCGTTTCCGCGTTTTGCAGTGCCGTTTCCAGTGCCGCATCGAGCTGAGGCAAGACGGCTTTGTCGGGAGAAAGAAGCCACTGCGTCAAAAGTCGAGTATCGGAGGGCGCGTTCCTCTCCTTTGATCGGTGTTCGCCCCCGCTTTTCTGTGATTGAACCTCTGTATCGAGATCGTTCAGCAGAGTCCCCAGATGATGCGCGAAAGTATGAGACAGAACCGCTTCGGTTCCGTTGTGGGCAATCTGCTCTCGTTCGCTGACATTCGCCGGAGCGAGATAGTGAGCAATCAATGCCTCGAAATTGTCGTCCCCATACAGAACGCCACTCACGCCGTCCCTGAACACCTCGCTAAACTCAGCATTTCCCCGCTCCATAAAATGCAAAGCACCGCACGCCGTCGCCTCGTAAGCCCGCATATTGAGTTCACCACGAATACTGCGATTAAAGACAATCTTTGCACGGTTTGTCATCCGGGTGTATTCTTCGCCGTGAATTCCGGTGGTCAGAACAACCCGGTACTGAGGAGAAAGTTTGGCTACTCGCGAGAGCCACTTCGCCCGATCCTGCTGAATCTCGTGATTGAAGTTTCCGATCATCAGAAGATCAATATCTTTTTTCGAGGGGGCATCGAAGCCGGGAATTTGGCGATGCAGTTCCGGATTATATCCCCACAGCAGAGAGGAAATGACGCGGGAAAACCCGGCACGTTTCAGGACTTCGCTTCCCGGTTTGTCGGCAACCAGCACATCGAAAACGTCTCCGACACAGCGCAACGCCGTCCCGCCCAGGTTCCAATCCCCGAACACGCCGACGGTCAAACATTCAGCTTTTTCCAATCCAGCAGGAACCGCATTGTACTCAGGACTCCAGTGCAGGTAAACGTCAGGCGTCCAACCCCCTGGCAAGTTCGAGAGGAGTTGCGCCCACGTCATTCCGGGCGTGTGTGCCACCTGCGTGTAGCCGTTTCCGAATGCGAGAATGTCATCATGAAGACCCTCTCGCCCCGGCAAAGCCTCTTGAGCGAGCAGTTGCGATATTTGATTGGTGTGACCGATTAAGATATTCATGGGTTTTGTAATGAGATTAGATGAAAAGAGAGCCCAGGGAATTCATTCCCAGGCTACAAGGGTGCTCCAATTACAAACTCTTGCTCAGCGGTCTGCAGGATTTCCACCTCCGCGGACTCAATGCAAAAGCAATGGTTTGTTATTCAGCAATTTCCCTGTCGAGGATCGTTAAAACACGCTCATCCGATTGCTCCCTCACACGCTTAGAAGAGTGAGTGTGCCAGTCCTTTTCCTCCTCCTTACGGGAGGGGGAGGTTAGGAGGGGGTTGGAAATCGCCACAACTTATAACCTCACCCCAATCCGTTCCAATTACAAACTCTTGCTCAACGGTCTGCAAGATTTCCCTTGCATAAGGGGGAGGGAGCCAAAAAACACTGCATTTTCGCGTTAGGCGACCGCGACCCGACGCACTTCCGGCGTCTGAACAATCGCAAGCGTTTGTTCTTCCTGAGTGAAAAACTCTGCAACGCCTTCACGTTTCAGAGAGACAAGCGTATCACACACAATTTCGATTTGTTCGGGTGTGATTTCCGGATAGAGCGGAAGAGACATCACTTCCCGACACGCCGCCTCTGACTGAGGAAAATCCCCGAATTTGTAACCGAGTGTGGCATAGGCTTTCTGGTTTGGAATCGTAACAGGATAATGGATGCCCGCCCCGATCCCCGCTACGTTCATGCGTTGCACCACCTCGTCACGCCGCTTTGTTCGCACGACGTAAAGGTGGTAGACGTGCCGACAATCGGGAGAGGCTTCGGGCTGAGGAATACCGCGCTCGGTCAACATTTGCGCGTAAAGTTCGGCGGCTCGACGACGCTGTGCTGTCCAGAACTCCAGGTACTTGAGTTTCACTCGCAAAACCGCCGCTTGCATTGTGTCGAGACGGGAATTAAAGGCGATAAAATCATGATGATATTTTTTGCTTTGCCCGTAATTTCTCAGCATCTTGAGTTTTTCGGCGATTTCAGGATCGTTTGTCGTTGCCGCCCCGCCA
>JACMPS010000465.1 GCA_014377395.1 Chthonomonadaceae bacterium | reverse complement strand
GAAATCGCTCGTTTATTGCTTGAAAATTACCTGTGAAAAATAAGTTTGATTGTCCACGCGGTTCCCGAAAGAACCGAGGGCAACAGGATCACAAACAGCGAAAAAGACAGACCTACTTTTAACAAAGTCGGTCCCGTCAGAAAACGTTTCAACTGCTGGAATCGCCCGGTACTTAACCCAAAGCACTCGATTACCCACCCGGCGGTATAACAAATGTTGATCGGAATAGGAGCGAGAAACACGGCAATCGGCTCGAAACTGTCTTCGCCAGGTTTGAGCGTAATCGTATTCTCCAGAAAAAAGACAAAGGCGATCAGACTACAAAACCCGATGCCTCCCACAAACAGGTTGTAGAAAAGCCTTCGCTTTTCCCACCAGCGAATGATGTCCGCCCGGGTTTTTGGTTCCGGTAGCGGCATAAAAAGCCATTGACAAAACTCGGTGCTTGAACGCATCGTGTGTTTTCCAGTCGTCTTACTCGGAAGCAGGCACCTCTACCCGGTAGACGTATCCCGATTCCAGAGAAAGCAAGATTGTCTCTGATTGAGGGAGCAGAAGGATTAGCGTTCCCGCTCTATTGTTCACTGCTCGTAGAATAATGATCGCTAAATTTCGCCCCGGCATCTTCTGTTGATAAGGGATATTTTTATCGGTAGTCAGGAGTGCGTCAAATCCGGCATTTTCCGCAAGATTGAGCAACTATCCGTTTTCGATGTGCGCCCAGCCCATTTCTTGCGTTGTCTGAACCGTACGCTCTGGAAGATAATTTCTGAGTGGACGGGGCGTATTTTCATCAAAGAGAATTTTCACGAGCGAGAGATACTTTCCCTTGAACGACTCTCCATGAGAGCAATCGCTTTCTCAGCAAGAGAGAGGGGAACCGTCGGAAAACTGTCCAGAAATTCATCAAGACTATCGCCCCCGGCAAGATAATCCCAGAGATTGTAAACAGGCACTCGTGTTCCCGCAAAAACAAACGCACCGCTGACGACACAGGAGTGTCCTCTAACTACTCCTGCGCTTATAAGGCTTTACAACTCGTTGCGGGTCAGTCCGGTTTCGCGGGTCAGTTCGTCATCAATTTCCCGCAGAGGGTACAAAGCGATTTCCGTTAATTGTTGCACAGTGCTTCTCTTTTACCCTCTTGCTCTCTGCGGCAAGAACCCTACAAAATGTATCGGCTCAGGTCTTCGTTTTTAGCGATGGTTTCGAGTTTTTCGCGGACGTAAGCGGCATCAAGTCGGAAGAACTTCACTTTGAGGTCAGGGGCATCAAAGGAAATATCCTCCAGCAATCGCTCCATGACCGTGTGCAATCGTCTTGCTCCGATATTTTCGCTCGTTCGGTTGACATCGGCGGCGATCCGGGCGAGTTCCGTCACGGCTTCATCGGAAAATTCAAGCGTGATTCCCTCAGTCGCAAGCAAAGCCACGTACTGACGGGTCAGTGCGTTTTTCGGCTCCGTCAAGATTCGCTTGAAGTCCGACTCAGTGAGTGATTCGAGTTCAACACGAATCGGAAGACGTCCCTGCAATTCAGGAATCAAGTCCGAGGGCTTGGAAACGTGAAATGCTCCCGCCGCGATAAACAAAATGTGATCGGTCTTGACGGGTCCGAATTTCGTGGTGACGGTAGAGCCTTCGATAATCGGGAGAATGTCGCGCTGAACGCCCTCACGGGAAACATCAGGTCCGCCCCCACCGCCTGCGGATTTGCCAACCGCGATTTTATCAATTTCGTCCACAAAAACAATGCCGCTCTGCTCGGTACGGTCAATGGCTTCACGGGTGAGGGCGTCACGGTCAATCAGGGCGATGGCTTCTTCTTCGGCAAAAATCTTTTTCGCTTCTCCAATGGTGACGCTACGTTGCTTGCTTTTGCGAGGCATCAGATTACCGAGAGCACTCTGCATATCCATGCCCATTTCTTCCATGCCACCGGGCGAAAAAACCTGCATGAAGGGCATATTCGGCGACTCTTCAACGGTCACATTGACCGGATCATCGTCCTTGACCCCGGACTTCACCTGTTCCAGCAAAACTTTGCGGATACGGGTGTAGCGCTCGAAATCCTTTTTTTCCTCTTCGTCGTCGGGTTCCTTTTCTTCCGGTTCGGGCGGAACTACCGGGGCAAGTCCCGTGCCACCAGAGGGGTTGAAGAGTTGGCGAATGGCGTCCGCCATGTCACGCGAAGACTCTTCCTTGCGCTTACGGGAATTTTTGCGGGGCGGAGGTTGCAAAATATCCACGATACGTTCAATAGCGCGGCGTTCGGCTTCTTCACGAACCTCTTCTTTTTTCTCGTCCTCAACAAGTCGAATGGAGACCTGCACGAGATCACGAATCATGCTGTCCACATCGCGCCCGACATAGCCGACTTCGGTGAACTTCGTGGCTTCGACTTTGACGAACGGAGCGCGGGCAAGGGTAGCAAGGCGTCGGGCGATTTCCGTTTTGCCGCACCCGGTGGGTCCGATCATCAGGATATTCTTGGGAATCACTTCGTCGCGCAGGTCTTCGGCGAGCATTCTGCGGCGAAAGCGGTTTCGCAGAGCAATCGCCACCGCACGTTTTGCCCCATTTTGTCCGACAATATAGCGATCCAGTTCCGCAACGATCTGTACCGGAGTTAAATTTTCAATCATTTCTGCCATCTGGGTACTCTGTCCTTACCTGAGAGGAAACGTTCTTAATTGTTTATTTTGTGTGGACATATTATAGCACGGGAGTGGACAATGCTGTCTCAGATGTGAGAGGAAGGACGCAGGAATCTCTTTTGCTTTCGGTGAAATTTCCTGCATGGCAGAGAGTCTTTCACTCCTCAGGGGAAGCGTCGGCAAAACAAAGGGATGGGCATGAGAAAACGTTCGCTAAAATTAATGCTTTTGATTGGATTGCTCTCTCTGACGGGAAGCAGAGTTGCCGCACAGGACACTCCCGTGCCTCCTCCCTCTGGTGAACCAACACGGACGCCGGAGCAAATCGAGAAGGAGAGTCAGGCTTTTATTCTCGATGTAATTAAGGGGATGGACAACGAATTGCCCCGGCTGAACCCGGCTTTTCGTCCGCTTTTTCCTTTGTATTATGAGATCAGAGTGGAAGAACTCACGGGTAATTCTAAGATAAAATTGTGGTTTCCAAAAGACCTTTTCGATTCACCTCTCAAAGACATGAAGACTTTTCTTGCTCAACAGCGGATCAAAGAGGTAATCAGTACAACCGAAAACTGGCTCGCTCATTTTAGGGGTCCCGATCCAAATTTCAAGAAACCGCTGGATGGAGACGAAACAAGTGGAGCCTCGCTTCTGTCCGCT
>JACMPS010000464.1 GCA_014377395.1 Chthonomonadaceae bacterium | reverse complement strand
TCGTGGACTCAATACAATCTCGATTCTGGAGGTGTGGAAGCAGTGATGAACCCCCCTTCCCGTTTGCCCTCACCCTGATCTCGTCTACTCACCCTCTCCCTGCGGGTCGCATAGGCTCCTCAGGGAGAGGGGAGCCAATACACCATGACCTTCAATCTTTCTCTTCACCTACAATCTCAAAACTATCTGACTTCTCAGTCCACGGAGGTGGACTTCACGCTTTTGTAGCCGGGGAATTTATTCCCCGGTGTCCCCCCCTTGCGCTTTCTTCGCCCTTCTATCCATCTCCCGGACAAGCTCTAAATTCCCTCTTTATTCGTGGGAGGCGAGAAAACGCCCCCAGTGATACTCCGTGAGATCACTTTGAGAAGGTGTTTGTACGGCGGTGGCTTTCTCAATCGCGAAATCCGCCATTGCGTTTACAAACCAGCGGAAGTTCTCCTCGCCTACGGAGTGCAGATCAGCGTCCGGAGCGGGGTTCAGAAAGTCTATCGCATAGGGTACGCCGTCCTGCACGGCGAATTCCACCGTGTTCATTTCGTAGCCCAGCGCGTTACAAAGGGTCAGGCAGTCCCGCTCCAATCGCTCACGCATGGCGGTAGGGACAACTTCATTTTGCACGTAGCGGTCGGCGTGAGGAAGGCGCGGGTCGTAGGGCATAATGTGGACGTGCTTGCGCCCGACAACGTAACAGCGATAGTAAGAGTCGAACTCGATTCCCTGTTGAAGCGTCATGCACAAATCCCCGGTTTGATTGTAAGCCCAGAACAATTCTTCGGGCGAGTGAACCTTGTAGACGTGCTTCCAACCCCCGCCGGAATAGGGTTTGAGAAACGCAGGAAAGCCAATGTACTCAAAAATCTCGTTCCAATCAAGCGGGTAGACGAGATTGCGGAGCGACTGCGAAGTAATGTCCGGCGGGTGCTGATTGTGCGGCAGAAGCACCGTTTTCGGAGTGGCGACGCCGAGCTTCTCCGAGAGGGCGTAATTGAAGAACTTGTCGTCCGCCGTCCACCAAAAAGGGTTGTTGATCACGGTGGTTCCGGTCAGCACGGCGTGTTTGAGAAAGGCACGATAGAAAGGCACGTCCTGCGAGATGCGATCTATAATGACCCGGTAGCCGGAGGGCTTATTCTGGAGGACGCCCCCGATTTGCACCGATTCCGCCTCGACATCCTCTATGTTTCTCCCGTTGATTGCTTCGATGAGTGCCGGGGGAAACGTGTTTTCCCTGCCATACATCACCCCGATCTTGTTCATGGTTTCGCCTTTCGTCTTGCTTTCGGTTGTTTTTGTAGAAGTTCAATAAGAGTCTGGTAAAAGTCACAGAGCAAAAAAGAGCGTGGTGACGCTCTTTTTTGCTGTCGGCGAATTATACCTGCAATCGGGACGATTAAGCCTCTGTGGAGAGGGCTTCTCGCTTTTGCTCGTCGGTCATTTCCGAGTCGGAGGCGATTGCATCCGCAAAGGTCTCTTGTAGCGTGACCTGTGGCGGTGCTTCGGATTTGTACATGGCACTGGTAGCGAGTTGCGGCTGTCTCTGGACGAAATCGCGCAGTTGAGCGGACTTTACGTCAAGCAACTTTGCGAGATTATCGAAAAACCGGGGCGTGATCGTTTCGGGCACAATCGCGTGATTTTCCATTTTCAGCAGAACTGAAAGCCCCACTTCAAGCCTCTGTGCGGTCTCCCACAGCTTCAACCCTTTTCGCCTTGCCGCATCGGTCAGGCTAAGGATCGGGAGGGCGTCGTTTACTGTTTCGGTGGGTTGCGAAATTCGGATTTCGTAATTTTTCTTCCACTCCGCGATCAGCAAATTTCCCTTTTCAATGAAACGTGATTCCGCTTTCGGGTCGGTGGGCAGAGTATCGCAGTAGTGCGACACCGACTCTTGTAGAGCCCAGTGAATGATTTCCTGCTCGTGATCGGGGTACTCCTCAATCCACGCGCTCAGGGGGCGCGGCGATCCGCTTTCACAATCCTCGCTCCAGGCGGCGTAAAGCGAAAGCCGATCTTGGATAGGATTTGTCGTTTGTTCGTTCATCTCAAATATCCTCAGTGGAAATCATCCTAAGTGATGAGTATCCCACTGTTCCAGTTTTTCTCTAATTGATTTAATGCGATTACGCACTGAGCGGGTCGTTTTGTTGATGTGCCTTGCGATTTGCTCTTGAGTGCATTGTCGGGCGAGAAGAGAGACTACCTGTCTTTCTTCAAGATCAAGCAGTTTTAAGGCAAATTCCCAATTCAGGGCGGCGTCCATATCGGGAAGCGTAAAATCTTCGGTGCGCTCGATCCTATCTACTTCACTGTCCTCATCATTGTCAAAAGCGGAAATCGCTTCTTCCTCATTTTTGGTGAATCTTTCATAAGAGCGCGAGGTGTCTATGTAGAGGTGGCGCAAACACCGGGCGTACTTCACTTCCCAGAACTCCGCACCGGAGTCTAAATTGGTGATCCACTCCATGAGTGCTACACCTACATCGTCCGCGTAGTCATCTTTTTCGCAATCACTCATCTGTCGCCACTTCTGCGCCTGATTTGTAGCGGTTTTCGCGGCTCTTGCAAAAAGGGTCTGCATGGCGGCTTCGATAAATTCGGAGATGTAGCCGCACCGATTGTAAAGCCGACACAGCGAGATCAGAGTTTCCTCCAGAAGTGAGTCAGGGTGATTTCTCTCAACGATCTTTAGGCGGTGCAACGCCTGGGTTCGCGTACCCGTGAGGATTTCGTTTGCCTGCTCTTCTACCTTCGGTTCTCGCGTGTATCTGGTCAGGGGGGGCAATGAGGAGGGGAGGAGGGGTAAACGGTAGGCGTTGGTTTGTGTTTCCTGGGGCGGGTTGTTCATGGGAGGTACCTTTGTGCAAAGCGGTCTCTCTGAGTTTACATCATAAACACGAAATTACGGGGAGAAACTCGGATATTTTCACAAGAAAGAATTTTATCAAAAACAGGGGATTTTCGCGTGATTCTTTTCCGCTTTTTGTCTTAGACCGGGAGTAATAGTATAGGCGACATTGCGTCGTGTTGGCAAGTCGCTCAGAGAGTTAATTTGTAAATTGGAAATAAGAAATCGAAATAAGTATCGGGAAGATATCGTTATGGAAACAAGAGAGGACAAGACAATGGGTGAACTTATCGAGGATTTGCAGGAAAAACTGGCGGAGGCACGCACCCGCGCACTGATGGGTGAGCGCGAAGTAGCCTTGGGGGTATTACGGGGGGCGACGTTGGAGTTTGTTCGCTTTCGTGAGGTTTTAAAAAGTGAGACAGGCTATCACGCCCTCGAACACGCACTCGATGTGACACTCGAAGCGATGAATCACGAAGCGGTAAGGGCAGATCAGCCTCAGAAAACCTCACGACGCAGAGCGGTTCGCAAGCAAGCCGCTTGAAACAAAGGTGGGTGCGTCCACCTCCAGGCGTCACCCCCCTTTGCCGTAAGGTATAATAAAGGTGATAGAACTGATTCAGGCTGGCGCGTCTCTTTAAACTTGGACTGCGACCACCCGTTTATGCCTCTCGCGTCCCCTCTTTATCAGAAATAAAAGGGCGCAGAAGGGGCGAGAGGATACCGTTTTTCGATGAGTGATTATACACAAGATAAAATTAGAAACGTTGCGATTATTGCCCACGTTGATCATGGCAAAACCACGCTCGTTGATGGCTTGCTCAAACAGGGCAACGTCTTTCATGCGCGGCAGGAAGTGGCGGAGCGCGTCATGGACTCTAACGACCTAGAGCGTGAGCGCGGTATTACGATTGTTTCCAAAAATACGGCGGTCTCGTTTCAGGGACACAAAATTAATATTGTGGACACGCCCGGTCACGCCGACTTCGGCGGCGAAGTCGAGCGCGTTCTCTCGATGGTGGACGGCGTGATTTTGCTGGTGGACGCGGTAGACGGGCCCATGCCGCAGACCCGCTTTGTCACCTCAAAAGCCCTTGCGCTCGGACACAAAGCCATTGTCGTTGTCAACAAAATTGACCGCGCCGATGCTCGCCCGGATTGGGTAGTGGATCAGACATTTGACCTGTTTGCCGAACTCGGTGCCAACGAAGAGCAACTCGATTTCACCGTCGTTTTTGCGGCGGCACGTCAGGGAGTGGCGACTCTCGATCTCGCGGTTCCCGGCACTGACCTTTCCCCACTTTTTGACGCAATTATTCAGCACTTGCCCGCTCCTGTCGGAAGACGCGATGCACCGCTTCAGATGTTGATTTCCAGTATTGACTCGGACGAGTATCGAGGACGCTTCGGGATCGGCAGAATTCACGCAGGTAAAATCAAGCCCGGCGAGACCGTTGCCGTCTGCAACATGGACGGCGACATTCGCACGGCACGTACCGTCAGCGTTTTCGTTTTCGAAGGACTGCGTAAGGCGGAACAAGAGGAGATCGAAGCCGGAGAAATCTGCATCGTTTCCGGTATCAACGACATCGCTATCGGTGAGACAATTGCTTCCCGCGAAAACCCGGTTGCGATCCACACGACCCGCGTAGACGAACCGACCCTGCAAATGGCGTTCGGTGTTAACACCTCCCCGCTGGCGGGACGCGAAGGGCAATTCTCCACAAGCCGCAAACTCCGCGAACGACTTTTCAAGGAACTTGAAACGAACGTTGCGTTGCGTGTTGTGGACTCGGACAGTGCCGATACCTACCTTGTTTCGGGACGCGGCGAACTCCACCTTGCCATTCTCATTGAGACGATGCGCCGCGAAGGTTACGAATTGCAGGTTTCCATGCCGGAAGTTATTTTCCATACGGACAAGGAAACCGGTAAGAAGTTAGAGCCTTACGAGCGTGTCGAGATCGAGTGTGCGGAGGAATATCAGGGCGTTGTCGTTGAGCAAATGGGACAGCGCAAAGGCGAGATGCAAGACATGAAAGTCGGGGCGGGCAACGTGGTTTTCCACTACGTCATTCCTACTCGTGGACTGCTCGGCTTCCGCAACGAATTCCTGACGGCGACTCGCGGAACGGGTGTTATCAACTCACTCTTCGAGGGCTACCGACCTTACGCCGGGGACATGGGACGCATGAGAAACGGTTCGCTTCTGGCAACTGAGGGCGGCACTACTTCCGCCTTTGGACTGGCAAACGCCGAGGAGCGCGGTCTTCTCTTTGTGGGTTCCAACGTTGAGGTGTATGAGGGCATGATTGTTGGCAAGCATCAGCGCGACACCGACCTTGAGATTAACGTCTGCAAGCAAAAAGCGATGAGCAATATGCGCTCTTCCAACGCCGACATTGCGGTTCGCCTGACCTCGGCAACTTCAATGAGTCTGGATCGCGCCATTGAATATATTGGTCCCGATGAACTCGTGGAAGTCACCCCGAAAAACGTTCGGATGCGAAAGAAGATTCTCGATATGAGTTTGCGAAAGCGCTCCGAGAAGTCCCTGACCGCCACCCGATAGTCCTGCAAATGTTCTTGTGACCCGTAAGCCCTCCTTCAACTGAAGGAGGGCTTATTGGATTGTTAAGCAGGAGTTTGCGATTGAAAGAGAGAAAAGCCCTCCAATAAATGAGTGTGAAGGATGAAAAGCAACAGTCACTAAAAAAGGAGAAAACATGGCGAACATTATTGTTTTAGATGTGGGTTCCTACGGAACTTCGCATCGGGCTTGCGAGATACTTTCGGGGCGTGGACACGGTGCAAAAGTGTACAAACACGCAAGCCATGCAAAAGCGGATATGGAGAGACAGGCACCGGACATTCTGGCATTCTCAGCACTTTA
>JACMPS010000463.1 GCA_014377395.1 Chthonomonadaceae bacterium | reverse complement strand
ATACGTTTCGTTGGCGGAGGAGAGGGAGTAAAGCAGAGGCTTGCCTGCCGGTGGGTCTTTTGTCCATTTCGGCAAATTCAGTTCAGCAAGAGAACGGGGCAGACGATCATGCTCCCACCCAAACCGCCGAATCGCTGTGTGCGTGGCGAGTAAATGCAAAGCGATCCGCTCACGCTGAAAATTCTCACGGTGCCGTTCTGGGGTGAGACGCTCCTCTCCTTCATTCCCATTAATTGCATTTTTGATCCATTGCGGAAATTCGGGAAGCGTCGGTAAAACGATAAAAGGGTCTCTGGTGAACTTCTCAAAACGGCTAAAATCTCCCCTCAAAACCTGAGCGATCTTTTCACGCTTCTCCAGAGCATCGCGTGTCACGGGAGACGGTGAACTCTTCTGGTCTTTCCACGCAACATGGTAGTCATAAACGGCTTTTTTGTTGGCATCGAAAGCCGCTCTCAGTTTTTCGATCTCTTCCGGGGTGCCTGTTTGCGGAGGGTCGAAACTCCCAATTGAACGGTACTCGTCGTAGTCCGGGCAGGTGCCGTCGTTCAGCACAACGCTTTCCGCCTCCTCAATGATCTCTTTGAGGCTACGTTCCCACCCTGACTTCCAGAAGTTGTTCCCATTGTCCCATCCTGCGATCACGAGCAAAAGACGGTTGAAATCCCTGACACTGAACTGCTCCAGCGAGTGTGCCAGAAAAGTCACGTCCTTGCTTAAAAAGCGTTTTGAGGCACAAAAGTATTCAAGATAATCAAGGCTGAACACGTCACGATAGCGTAATTTCTCTTCCATGTTTTGTAGGAGCAAGGGTAACTTTCCCTCTGCAAGTGCAACGCGATTTTCTGCTTCCCACATTGCCACTATCGGATCAATATCGCTAAAAACGCTTTCCGTGCAAAGCCATAGTACCGTACTCATGGAAGCATCTACGCCTCTGTTGCTATTGGCACTGAAAGAATAAGAGGTAATTCCGCGAAAGGCATTGATCTCGCGCTGTAGAGAGAGTCGCAATGGCTTTACCTTTTCACGGGCAAGATATTTCT
Organism: Chthonomonadaceae bacterium; assembly: GCA_014377395.1. Taxonomy (GTDB): domain Bacteria; phylum Armatimonadota; class Chthonomonadetes; order Chthonomonadales; family Chthonomonadaceae; genus JACMPS01. The sequence goes on along the minus strand of JACMPS010000463.1, from coordinate 4,808 downwards.
TCGACTCGGACAGGATTGGAAGATTCAGGGAATTGATCCCTTGAAACCGCACCGAAGCAAAATCGGAGAGTATAGCGTAGAGGGGACGAAACGCCGGGTTTAGTCCTTTTACAACAATTTTTTCTCTAGCGTCGTCTTCCGAATCCATGCCTCCGGTGACAGGGAACTTAGGCTCGCTCTGCGCCATACACCAGGACGTAGAGCAGAAAATCAGCCCGAAAAGCGTCAAAAATAGAGTTGAGTATGTCTTTCTCACAGCGTTGTCTCCCTATCGTAAAGAGGCATCATACCTGATTCGTTGTTCCTGTAGGCCTGTTGACCTATTTCGCCTCAAATCCTGTTCACCCCCAACGGTAGCAAAATCAAAAGTCATTAGCGTAACTTATAAAGAGGCACAGTAAATTTCACTTTACATTTTGAGTACGGGGAGGCATAATAATGCGTAATGAAAGATAATACAGGCGAAATCACGCCTTTTTGGAGAGTGTAATGGCGATTAACACCGCACCGCGTCCCGGTGCGCCTTCCGATACAATACCGAGTGTCAAATGGCAGTCCGCCTGGAACTTTGAGCGTATTCATGCGCTTTTGATTTTTGGGCTGTTCATCCTCTATGGAACGTTTCGTGCCTTTGAGAATAACTACTATGATATTCCCAGAATGTTTGAAGCAGGAAATTTTCTGAGCGCGGATGGCACGGTTCCGCATCTGCTTTCGCCTTACTATTCGCCGCCGTTGCATCACCTGTCGTTCTGGCCCGCGTTTCTGTCGCCGTCGCTTTTGTTGCTGGCGTTCCCTGGCTCATTCCGGTTCTCGTGCTATTTCTGCCGTCGAACCTACTATCGGGCGGTTTTCGGGACGCCACCTTCCTGCGCTGCGAAGGAAGTGATGAAACGCTCCAATTACACGGGTGAGCGCGAGTTCCCTTTCTACTTGCAAAATCTACATCGGTACACCCTCTACTTTATTATGGTGTTCGTGTTTTTTCACTGGTTGCATCTGATTGAAGCTTTTAACTTCGGCGGTGGAAAATATGGCGTCGGAGTGGGAACGCTGATTTGTGCAGTGGACACCGTTTTGCTCTCGCTCTATGTGGGATCATGTCACTCGTTCCGGCATCTTGTGGGCGGGATCACAAACAAATTCTCCGCAAGTACCCGCACCATGTTCGAGGCAAAAGTCTGGAAAAGGGTGTCGAAATTGAATGAAAGACACGGTACTTTCTTCTGGACGAGTTTGTATTCTGTCGGTCTTTATGATTTTTACGTTCGCTCAGTGGCTTCCGGTGCAATCCGTGACCTCCATGTTATTTTGATCAGCAGATAAGAGAAGTATTTAAAATTAGAGTTTAATGTTTCTGTGCGAAGGAGAGACTTCGATGGCAATGGAACCGTATGATACGTTCGAGTATGATGTGCTGGTAGTGGGAGCCGGGGGAGCCGGACTACGCGCCGTTATCGCAGCGCGAGAAGCGGGTTGCTCGGTAGGGGTTGTTTGTAAATCGCTTCTGGGCAAGGCGCACACGGTGATGGCGGAGGGCGGAGTCGCCGCAGCCCTCTCGAATATGCGTAACCCGGACGGTGGTAGTGAAGGTGACAGTTGGAAGACACACTTTGCAGATACTCTCAAGGGGGGGGCTTACCTCAACAACTGGCGCACCGTTGAAATCTTCGCGAAAGAGGCACCGGAGCGCGTTCTCGAGCTGGAGCAGTACGGAGCAGTCTTTGACAGAACGCCGGAAGGATTGATTGCACAGCGACCTTTCGGGGGGCACAAATATCGGCGATTGAATCATGTGGGAGACCGCACCGGGCTTGAATTGATCCGCACGATGCAGGACAAAGCCGTCGGGGTGGGGATGAATATCCACATGGAGGTGACCTTGACGCGGCTTTTGATGGATGGGGATCGTGTGATTGGGGCGTTCGGGTATTATCGCGAGACGGGACGCTTTGTAATCTTCAAGGCAAAGGCAGTTGTGCTGGCGACCGGAGGTTGGGGACGAATGTATATGTACACTTCCAATTCCTGGGAGGGTACGGGCGACGGTCTGATGATGGGCTATGAGGCGGGAGCCGAACTGCTCGATATGGAAATGATTCAATTTCACCCGACAGGAATGATCTGGCCTCCCGGTATGCGTGGAATTCTGGTGACGGAGGGAGTACGCGGTGAGGGCGGTTTCTTGAAGAACAGCAAGGGCGAACGCTTTATGTTTACGCCTGAGTACACGCCGGAACGCTACAAAGGGCAATTTGCGGAGACGCCTGAAGAGGGTATGAAGTGGTTGGACGACAAGAAAGCCAATCGCCGTCCTCCTGAGTTGTTGCCGCGTGATGAGGTGGCTCGTGCGATTTACAAAGAAATTCTGGCAGGGCGTGGTACGGAGCATGGCGGGGTTTACCTGGATGTGTCGCATCGTGGGGCGGATTACATCAAGCGCAAACTCCCTTCGATGTACGAGCAGTTCCATGAACTAGGTGACATTGACATTACGAAGCAACCTATGGAGGTTTTTCCGACAATTCATTATACAATGGGCGGGATTAAGACGGAACCGGAAACCTGTTCAACCACCGTAAAGGGACTGTTTGCGGCGGGTGAGGTAGCGGCGGGGCTTCATGGGGCTAACCGACTGGGCGGTAATTCATTATCGGATATTATTGTGTTTGGAAAACGAGCGGGAGAGGGCGCAGCACAGTTCGCTCTGAATCATTCTCATGGAACCCTTGATGCGGCTCAACTCGACGATGAGATTGATCTCCTTCTTTCTCCGCTTGAGTCCACGAGGGGCGAAAATCCCTACACGGTTCACACGGAACTACAGGAAACGATGCAGAAAAACGCAATGATCGCTCGTACCGAAGAGGGATTGAAGGAGGCTCTGGCGAAAGTATTAGAGTTACAGGAGCGTGCCGTCCATCTCAAGGTGGAGGGGGATCGTTGTTACAATCCGGGTTGGCATGCGGCGCGAGACGTGCGCTTTATGCTCAAGGCGTCCGAAATTATCGTGCGCTGTGCACTGGATCGCAAGGAGAGTAGGGGGGCGCAGTGGCGTCTCGATTACCCGGACAAGGACGATGCGTACTGGGGCAAGCACAACTTGATTGCTTCGGATAATGGCGGAGAGGTGAAGGTGGAACCGCGACGTTTGCCGGAAATGCCGGAAGAACTGAAGCAGGTTCTTGCAGAGCAGGGCTAAAAGATAGAGCCTCCAAAAGTGAACATGACAGTAGAGGCGACGCAGAGGAATTCGGTTGATGAGAAGCAAGCCTCGCTTTCACTTGAGAGGCGCGATGATGAAAAGCAAAAGAGGGCGCAGAACGTGGTGTCCTCTTTTGGAATAGGGAATTAATTTTATGGAAACAATAACCCTCAGTGTGTTTCGTGGTGATGCGGCGGGCGGTGTCTTTCAGACTTATGAAGTCCCTGTGACGCCGGGAATGGTGATCCTCGATGCCATTCATTATATCCAGAAAAACTTGGATACGACGGTGGCTTGTCGCTGGAATTGTAAGGCGGCGAAGTGCGGTTCTTGCTCGGCGGAGGTCAACGGAAAGCCACGCCTGATGTGCAAGACTCGTGTGGAAGACTTAAAGGAAGACGCGAAAAAGGCTCCGATTCGTGTGATGCCGATGCGGGCATTCCCCATTATCAAGGATTTGGTGACGGACGTTTCGTGGAACTACCGAACTGCTTCCAAGATTCCGCCGCTGGTTCCAAAGGCAGATGCGGCGGGAAAGCCCTTCGTGATGCAACAGGTGGATGTGGATCGTGTGCAGGAATTTCGGAAGTGCATCGAGTGTTTTCTGTGCCAGGACGTGTGCCATGTGATCAGGGAACATGATCGCAAGGACGCCTTTTTCGGTCCTCGCCAGATGGTGCGCATCGCGGCTCTGGAAATGCACCCGATAGACGACCTCAACCGTAGAGAGCAACTGGATGCCGAGGGCGGTATTGGAATGTGTAACATTACTAAATGTTGTACTGAAGTTTGCCCTGAGCATATCCATATCACGGACAATGCGATTATTCCCTTAAAGGAACGAGTTGCGGATACCTATTTTGATCCGTTACGAGGTTTGTTGACAAAGTTAGGTGTGATGAAGCGAGACGCCATCAAGCAACCCTTTGAGTCAGTGGAAAGCAATCTCACGAAGATTGTTCAGCCAACCCCGACTGCAATGAAGTGACGGCACGAAGGTAGATTTGAGAAGAGGAGGCACAGGATGCGTATTGATCTGACGCCAAGTGAGAAAGAGCGATTGCTGGTTTTCGCAAGACAAGCGGGGCTAAGTCCGGCAGAACTAATGAAGCGTACCGCTCTGGAACATTTGCCCTCCTCTTCTGAAACAAACAAAGAGACGGTTGAAGCCAAACTACGGCGTTGGCAAGAACAGGACGGTATCACTCTTATGCCTAAAATTTCAACGCAAACGCTTTTTGCTCAATGGGATAAAGAGGATGCGCTGATGACTGAGGAAGACCGTAATGCTGAAGACCGTTTGTGGGAAGATTTGGAAAATGCCTTCCACAGAGAGAGCGGTTTGCGACTCAGGTCTTCGGGCTAATGGTGATTGTTCTGGATACCTTTCCCACGAGTTGTGTTTCTAAACGTCCCGGTAGCGGGGCACCGGGAGTTTCAGACAGATGCCGCGAATGGATCAATGAGTGCGAAATCGCCGGAATCATAATCTGATGTCCGGCGATTTCCTACTTTGAAGCCCTGCGAGAACTGGAGCAACTTCAGGCGACAAACCAGATTTTACGATTGAAGCGTTTTTGTCTGCAGCCTCATCGCTTTATCT
>JACMPS010000462.1 GCA_014377395.1 Chthonomonadaceae bacterium | reverse complement strand
TCATGCTGAGAGGGGCGGTCTGAGTTGGAGCGATTGATTTCCTAAGGCAATGTCCACACCCGTATTTTGTTGTTGACTGATCACTCGCAAGCGGCTCCGCACACTCAGTCCCAAACCGCAAAGGCTCTTCTGTACACTCCAGCAACGGTCAGCAACATTCTGCGCCTGAGCAAACAAACACAACCGAATCAATTCAATCCATTATGAAGAAAGCCCTGCCGAAATTAAGTTCATGGCAGGGCTTGCTCGGTTCTATTCGTTTGTGAGAAGGGGTACAATCCGGTATGTCTGATGAACTCACCACAACCGACACAAAAGCCGATCTCCCCGAAGACCTCAAAGCCCTGATCGCGCGAAAAGCAATCAATGACAAACTTGAAGAGCGGTACTCACAGCACACCACAAACTATTATTCAAGTTTATTTCTTCTTTTTGTTTTCACACCAATCACATGGCTAATAAGCTACAAATCAGGGCATTATGAATTTCTCCTTTTGCCCTTGTCTGTTTTTGCTCTCTCAATATTTGCCTACAAGTCCTGCATCAAACGCTATGCAAGAGGATTTCGTGCGTTCACCCCACAGGAGATCGAACGCCTTTTTTCCGCGAATGACAAGCGCGTTATTGGAACCATTCTTGAGTTTGTAAAAGCCCACGATGCCTGGTTTTTGACTTCGCCACGAAGAGAGCATCTGCAAAATCTACTGTCTCTGCTCACGCCCGAAGATACTCACCTCCTGATGGAAAAACACAGAAAAGTGTTAGTTAACCTTGTTCGCTCTGACGGAGAAGAGTTGACGTTTGTAGCGTTAAAAGCACTGGAGCAAGTTGGAGACAGCACTACCCTCGAAGCCTTGAAGTGGTGGAGAACAACACACTCCTCCAACGTAAAATCCGAGGTGAGGGAGGCTTATGCCCATTGCGTCGAAGTTATCCAAAGACGCTGTGCCACCGAAAAAACCGGGGAACAGTTGCTTCGCCCCTCTTTTCCTACCGTCCAAGAAAAAACGCTTCTTCTACCCGTAGAAGAGAAACCGGATGAAGAAGCGGAAACCTTGCTTCGCCCCGAATTTAGAGCGAAGGAAGATTCCCCCTGAACCGAACTGTCAAAAAGACAAGGATGGGTTACAATAAATAGGAGGGAAATTTTAATGCCAACTTTACAAATTGAACTGGACGGAGAAACCGCAACGTGCTTAGCGTCCCTGAGTAGAAATCAAGGGCTCAAATAAAGCGACGCGGTGTATTTGCTATCGAAAATGTTTTAGAAACGGTCATTGAGGAAACCCCTCTCTCGGAAGCGGAACTTCTCACCCTGATTACACGGGGTTGGGAACCTGAAACGTGGACACGTTACCACGCTTTGTCCGAGCGATGCCACGAGGAAGAGACTCTTTCGGAACGTGAGTACCAGGAATTGCAGGATTTGACGGATGAGCGCGAAATGGCTAACGCGCAGCGTCTCAAAAGTCTGATTTTGCTCGATGGGATCAGGAAAGTACCACTCGAAGCGATTAAACAGCAGTTAGGTATTCGTTTTCACAATGAAAACTAACAGGACAATTTCTAAAGCCATAAGGCAAATTGTCTCAAAACGCGCTGGCGAACGGTGCGAATACTGTCAATCTCCTCTCGATCACTCCCCCGATCCTTTTTCCGTGGAACACATACTTCCGCGTGCGGAAGGGGGGAAAGATACTCTCGATAATCTTGCCTACTCTTGTCAGGGTTGCAACAATGCAAAACACATAGCGATTCGGGGCTTAGACCCCGTTACCGGGCAAATTGAACCCTTATATCATCCACGTTTACAACCCTGACCGGAGCATTTTCAATGGACAAACGATCTGACACAGGTGATTGGTTTAACATCTACAGGAATAGCAACTCTTACCGGATTACGCTTTGCTCTCGCTCAGATCGGCGAACATCCTGCCCTGAAATGAGAAACTGCTTTCTGGAAACCTATACTTACGGAAGGCAAATTTTTCACCAGGCACTCTGCGTGTATTCGCTCCAGACACGCTTGTAGATAAGGTCAACCGTTTCCTGTGCGATCAGGTTCCAGTTAAAAACGGTTTTCACGCGCTCGGCGGCGGTTTCCGCCATTGCTTTTGCCTGACCGGGATTATAGAGACCTCGCAAAATTCCCCACGCGAGGCTGTCCGGGCTGTCCGCCCATGTCACCGTACCGCTCACATTCGCCTCAACTACCTCCGGCAACCCCCCTGCATCGGAAACGACAACCGGGGTTTTTGCCGCCATTGCCTCCAAAGCCACAATGCCGAACGGTTCGTAAAGCGACGGGAAACACGCCACATCCGCCACTTTGTAAAGACGCAACAAAGACTCGTCAGGGATAAATCCGGTGAAGTAGACGTGCCGCTCCATACCTAAAGAGTACGCCTGATCAATGAGATGTTGACGGTAGCCACCCCCCGCAATCACCAGTTTGGCGTCGTGATACCCCCGCCGAACACGCGGCAGAGCCTCGATCAAAACCTGACACCCTTTTTCCCGTACGCCACGCCCCACAAACATAATAATACGCTCGTTCGGGTGAGCAAACTGCCCTCGAAACGCCCAATACTCGTTTTCGGGGAACTCGAACTCGAATTTTTCCGCATGAACTCCGTTATAGATCACATCCGATTTATCAGGCGGCGTGGAAAGTGCGTGTTCGACTTCGCCCTTCATAAATTGAGAGCAGACAATTACGCGCCACGCCTCAGTGACGAGTTCGCGTTCAATGCCGTTGATATATTTCGAGATTTCCGAGTGAATTCCACTGTTGCGCCCATATTCAGTGGCATGAATCGTGGCGACGAGCGGCAACTTAAAGGTGTGCTTGAGCCGAATCCCAGCGAAGTAAGTCAGCCAATCGTGGACGTGCAGAATGATGCCGTCTTTTTCGCTCAGTTTCTTGGGATCGAGGGGGGTTTTTCGCTTTTTAGGGGAGAGCCAATCACGAATTAACGACTCGGCGCGGTCGTGCATTGCGGCATTGAGTTGATGCACCCAGTGGATAAAGTCACGATGTCCGCCGGGAGCGTCATAGGGGGCAACCCGGTGAATGTGAACGTTGTTGAACACCTCTTCGGCGGGCGCACCCGGAAACTCGCAGGTGACGACATGGATTTCGGCATCAGGGTGAGTAGCAAGTGCCCAAGAAAGTTCTTCGACATGACGGGCAATGCCGCCGACGATTTTGGGAGGGTATTCCCAGGAGAGCATAAGTATTCGCAAGAGCAGAGGTACCTCGGTTTCAGGGGTTGGGGACTAAGGGCTATCCCCGCTTCTCCTTTATTTCTCCTGCGTGTCCCCTAATTCCTTCCGGTTGGGGCTTCTTATTGTGGGAAAGATAATTGCAGAAGAGGTAAGGCGGAGTAGAGTGCGGCAATAGATTTCATATCCGTCAGTCCACCAGAGTGGAGCAGAGTTTCAATCTCGGAAAGGGGAATGGTGACGAGTTCGATGTTTTCGCCTTCATCAAAATTCGTCTGGGAAGGGGTGAGTTCAGTAGCAAGAAATGCATAAATTTTTTCGGTGGTGTAGCCGGGAGACGCAAACGCGGCGAAAAGCGGAACGATCTTTCCGGTTCGGTAGCCGGTTTCCTCTTCGAGTTCGCGGACGGCACAGGCGGCGGGGTCTTCTTCCGGTTCGAGTTTTCCTGCCGGAATTTCAAGGAGTGTTCCTCCAGTCGCTAACCGAAACTGTCGTGCAAAGAGGACATTGCGCTCAGGAGTCACGGCGACGATGCAAACCGCACCGGAATGACTGATGATCTCCCGCTTACTCTCTTTGCCGTCAGGTAAAGTTACGGTGTCGAGACGCAGATGCACGACACGCCCCGCATAAAGTGTTTCGGTATAGGTGATCGTTTCGGTCTGGTTCACGGCATGGTCTTCCTCTCTATGAAGAGAAGTGTTAAGTATCAAGTGTTGAGGTGAAGATTTTTTTCTTCCTCTTTTTCTGCATTCTGTCTTTTAATCTGTGTTCTCTGTGTTAATCTGTGGATAAGATCTCTTTCGTATCTCTGTGCCTCTGTAGTCTCTAGCGGAGCGGGTGGTTAAAATGTCTTATGCAGAAGGCGCAGAAACGGCTCCATACCCATTGCCGCCCAGAACGCCTGACCTTCCGGATTTGCCTCCGCGACATTCAGTTGAACCGCCACACATTTTTTCTCGTGCATCCAGCGAAAGACTTCCTCCGCCATACGCTTTCCGAGGGCGTGTCTCCGGTGCAATGGGGAGACGTAAAAATCGGAAATCGCCCCGTAAAGTCCGGCAATCGTCACAGGCGCGTAATGTTTTGTTTCGGCAGTGACATAGCCGACGAGTTCGCCCGTCTCCCGATTTTCCGCCACCAACACCCGACATTCACGCATGCGAATCATCTCCTGCACGTTGCGAATGTACTTCGCCCGTGCATCGGCACCGATCTTAAAACGAGGATCACGCTCCCGGTGATACTCCATTAAGTCAAGCCAGAGGTCGCCGATACTTTCACGATCCGCCACCCGCGCCGCCCGAATCAGATAGGGAGAAGCGGGATCGTCGGAAAGACTATTCGATTCCTGCCGAGGCATGAACAACACTTCTCCACCCTCCTTGAGCGGAAGCGGCAAATCCTACCGGAACTACGGCATGAATGGGGCGATGCGCGTTGTCTTCGTTCGCTCCAGAGCCGTCTTTCTGAGGTTCGTTTTCCTGCAAAAGAGCCTGATTGAGATCGGGCATTCGGTCACAGCGAGCGATATGACTTTCGAGATCACGCAGGTCGAAATAGTTGCGCCCCGCCACATTGCGTAGTTCACGCGAGGTCATGTCAGGGTGAGAAACGACTGCGATTCGCTTGCCCTTGCTCCGCACCAGTTCCAGCGCCCGCTCGAAGTCGCTGTCGCCGCTCATCAAAATACAGGTGTCAAACAGTTGAACCGTGTTGAACATATCAATCACAAGTTCAATGTCGAGGTTGGCTTTCTCAACGAGTTCACCCGTGTTGTCGTCAATCATTTGCTTGATCGCTTTGGTGCGAACCGTGTAGCCGGAGGACATCAGGTACTCACGGAAAGAGTTGTCGCGAGCTTTGCTTTGGGTGCCCGCGCCCGTATAATAATAGGCTTCGCTGATCGTGCTACCCGTGTCCTGTCCGAAAAACCGCAAGACTTTCCGAAAATCAATAAACCAACCGAGCCGCTTCTGAGCGTAGTACATATTCGCACCGTCCACAAAAAGTGAAACCTGTTGCATCGCGTTTTTTGACCTGCCTTTCGAGAACCATTTCCGAGAACTATGAGAGAGGATAACCTGCTCTTTAGATATTGGCAAGCGAGGGGCAAAGACGCGACTTTTTTTGTGAAGACTCATTTCTGCTCTCCAGTTTACTCCAAAGCGCGGCAAGAATCACAAAATGGCACGAATTGTGAAATAATAGAGGTGATGATCGGAGTGCGGCATCCATGCCTCTACAAAGTCACGGGAGAAGTCAGTCTCGATGAACAAAATCGAACCTCAGCCTTTAGCCTCCGCCCTCAATGCAGAGGTACTTGCCTCAGATGGAACAATTCCGTCTCAGGAAGCCGTCAATGAGACGCCCCCGGACGCGCTCGACGGTCTTGGATTTCTGGACATTCTCCGCCGCGTTACCTCAACCGATTGGCTTCTTCTCGCCTTGATTGTCGCTCTCTACGTCCCTACTTTTCGAGAACTGATGAAGGAATGGGACGCCCCCCACGCCCCTCAATCCTACAGCCTCCTCATCGTTCCCGCCTCCCTTTTGCTGGCTTACATGATGCGGTTGCGGGGCGTGGGCATCGTACCTAAATCAGACGCGACCGGGCTTGCCATTGTCACCCTCGGTGCTTCGATTACCTGCGGGGGAAGTTTGCTTGGCTCGATGACCTTTTCCGCTATCGGCTTTGTCGTGACGATTGCAGGCGTCGTGAGAGCGAGATTCGGGAGGGAAGCGTTGCGGCGTTTCTGGTTTCCGGTGGCTTATCTTCTGGCAGTTGTGCCGCTTCCACATGAATTGATGAATCAGATGACATTTTCACTTCAACAACTGAGCGTCAAGATCGCGGCGGTTCTCTTGAAGCCTTTTGGAGATGTGACGGTAGAGGGAACCCGGATTCACTTGCCGAGTTATACCCTTGATGTCATTGCGCCCTGTTCCGGCATGACAATCATTCTGCCGCTACTCGTCCTCACTGTGTTTTATCTTTATATGGTGGTTGCTCCGCTCTGGAAAAAAGTCGGGCTGTTTCTGTTCGCCGTTCCGACGGCGTTGATTGTCAACTCGGTACGTGTCGCTCTGATCGGGGTAGTCGGCGAGTCTTTCGGCGGGAAAGCGGCGGAAACGTTTCACGATTGGAGCGGGTTTATCACGGTAGGCGCGGGGTTTGCAGTCCTATTTTATGTGGCGAAGGAGATTAAATGCAATCAGGTTTCAGACGACATCGTGCTTTGATCGCCTTGCTGTGCGTGGCGGCGATTGCCAACTTCGGGGCGGTCAAAACGGCTTCCGGGCGATCCTACGCGATTCCTCCCCCTACCCCGCTTCCCACCGAAGTCGAAGGTTACAAGGGAGAGCGAATTCCTACGCTCGATTCGACAAAGGGAATTCTGCCTCATGCGGACATTACGTCCTTCCATTACGACAAAAAAGACGATCCCCTGCCTGTTGATCTCGTTGTGATCGCCTCGCGTGATCCCAACGATATGCACTCCCCGGAACGTTGTTTCAGTGGATTTGGTTTTGAGATTCTGGAGCGGAGTTCGTTGCCCCTCAAAGTCGAAGGCACGAACAGCGGCGAGTGGACGATGAGCAAAATGCGCGTCAAGGACACAAGCGGCGAACAACTCGTTCTCTTCCTTTATGACAAGGTTCCGAAAATGGGCGGAACGGTTTGGACACGCTTTTTTATGAAATTGGCTCCCAATCGCGAACCCGCTTACTTCGTTCGACTTTCCGCTCCCGTCAACGGAGGAGATGTGAACGCAACACAAGCCCGATTGATGAGGTTCGCTTCGGGGATTATGCAAACTCGTGATCGCTGGCAACCCCCTGCAAAAGAGAAGGGCTAGAGAAACAGGCCTTGACTCCCTCCCCTCATGCAAGGGGAGTCTCCGGGTGGGGTTAGAAATGATGTTGATAGATTTACACGATTAAACGATTGATCAACGGTCTAACGACCGCCGCTAAGCACCTGCGGTGGAGGCGTCCTATCGGACGCAATGCGGGAAGAGAAATCAATCCTCAACCCCCTCCTAGCCTCCCCATTACATAAGGGGGAGGAATAAGAGCGAACGACTTTTTGCATTGGCTCCCCTTCCCCGGATTTTGGGAGAGGGGCTGGGGGTAGGGGCTGACTGGACAAGATCGTGGTGAGGGCAAGAGACCCGATTTCTTCTGCGTAAGGTGCATGATTCAGTATGAGTTTTCAAGACAAAAGCTACCTCAACGACGATCAAACCGAGATCCCCTACAAAACCCCGTGGGAGTATGCGGATTTTCGGATGCGTTCGTGGTCTAAATCGTCGAGGATATACCGCGAATTTCTGATCGTCGTGGGGATGTTGTTTCTGCTTTTTGCGCTCCCATTTCTCACTTGGGTTGGACGCTGGACGCTTCCCGGTGCGATTCAAGGGTACGCCGTCTGGGGGATCCCGCTTGTTCTCGGTTGGCTTTGGATCAACCGCCGCAAGATCGTTCTTCCCGAACTCGATGAACTGAACCAGCAGTTTACGGAGCGTTCCGTCTTACGCTTCCTCGTCGAAGAAGAGCCGGATGAGCCGAAACGCTCTTTCTGGATTTTGATTCTAGGTGCGGTTCTGACACCGATTGCGCTTCGTTACGGTGAACCCGCCGGGACATTTCTTGCGTTTCTGATTGTGCTTACCGGAATTATCGCTTATCGCCTCGGTGTGCAAACCCTGCGCGGTGTTGCCTTTCCGCTTGCGTTCCTCGCTCTAATCACTCCCCTGTCAGGACTTGTCACCGACGGTATTTACAGCCGTATTCAGTCGTTGCTGTTCAAGGTCACGCGCAACTTGCTCCAAATTTTCGGCTTTAATGCGGAGTTGCCGGGCGGTACAAACCCGCTTGTTATCTTCGGAACGCCGCGTTTCGAGATGTATGCAGGACAGGTCGGAACCGGAATCCCAGAGGCAGCGGTTTTCCTGGGTTTGTTGCTTTGCTGGCTTTCGCTTCTGGCAACCCCCTTTCGCTTTAAGGCGGTAGGAGTGGTAATCGGAGTCTTGTGGATCAGTCTGCTCGTCGCCCTGCGCTTGTTGCTTCTCGGCATTGTCGGGCGCGAAATGGACAAGGATTATTTTTCGCTACTCGTTCCGATTTCGCTCTGGGCAATCCCCTTTGTCGGAATGGTGGGGCAATTACTTATTTTAAGAGGCATGAAATGTCGTCAACTGCACGAGTGGGTCAGCGTTTCCTGACCCTGCTTGCCGTCACAACGGGGGTGGGAGTTGGGGTGCAGGTAGCGAATACGGCACAGCACAAAGCCTCCACTTTTCCCCAATTACCCGACAAAATTGCCGGGTATGAACGTCGCGCCTCAGAGCCACCGCTGAGCGATGCACAGCGCGATCACCCGGAAGCACTAAACTACGCCTACTACAAAGGGTCTTTGCCACCGATCAAAGTGAGCATTGCACGGGCGGACAACCTCAATGCCTATCGTGCGCCTACCCGCTATCTTCTGGACACAGACGGGCGTATTCTGGCGCAACAGGAAGGCACGATGTCCCGCGCAAAAGACCGAATCCCCCTTTACAATTTTATGATGGCGGGAGGACGCAACGAAGCGATGCTCGTCTTGCATTGGACACAGGCTCCCGGCGAAGACCCTCTTCTCGATCCCCTCGATACTCCCAGCAGAATTGTGGAAAGCCTCACCCTGAAAAAACCGATCTTTGTCTGTGATCTCTGGATCAACGACCGCGACGATTTGCGGGGCATTGCCACCGACGTTCTGATCCGGGAGTTCGCCACCCGCATAGATGCCACGATCAAAGCCATGAAGTAGGGATTAGTGAATTGCAGATTGATCCGGCTCTTTTTCTGCATTGCAGAAGAGTAAGCGGATCAATCCTGTTCCTCCCCCTTATGCAAGGGGGAGGTTAGGAGGGGGTTGAAGTTCGCTACTGTTTCTAACCCTAACCTAACCCGTTTCAATCACAAACTCCTGCTCAAAGGTTCGCGGGATGAGGTCTGTGCATTGCCGCAGGAATAAATTCCGCGCTCCGTGCCGCCCCCGAATTGGCAAAAAAAGCGGACACTAAATTCGTTGGATTTCGTCTTGAACAAGGGGTTATTGCCTTTGCGTCTGCCTTGAGTCCACGGAGGTGGAAGTCCTGCAGACCGTGTAGGGGCGTCGCTCTCTACGCCCGTTCGTATGCGTTTTGCCACGCTCGTTTGTGATTGGGGCACTTGTGTAGCCGGGGAATTGATTCCCCGGACTCTCTTGCAACAATCTGAAATTTCCCTCCACTAAGGAACAGAATAAAAATGTCTGACAAGGCTACTTCGCACTAAATCTCGAGGACAAGTGTAGGGGAAAGTGGGGAGGAGTCACGGCGAAGCGGATTGACGAGAGGGGGTCCGAAACCGTCGAGGGAAATCTGCATCAGGTCGCCTTCTTGCAGTGTAATCCCCGCGCCAAAACTGAAGGCTCCCGTTCCGAAAAAATGCAAATGCACGTCCCCTGCCCTTTTGTGAGCCGGATACTTAAAATGATGATGCTCCAAATTTTCCAACGAGTGAACCATTTCCTCGAACCCCGTTGAAATCGCCTGTTGCCAGAGAGGTAACTCGTTGCGCGTAATCTTAACTTCGCCAGAAATCATCGCGGGAATTTCGCCTAAAATGAGTTCAGGGCCAATGGCACAGTTTCGTAGTTTCGAGGGGGCAAGATACAGGTAGTTGCGCTTTTCCATGACATGATCGGAAAATTCATTCCCGATACAAAACCCGATCCTGCGCGGTACACCGAACGAATCAATGAAGTAGACGCCGACCAGTTCCGGTTCCTCGCCTCCGTCCTCCGCAAAATTCGGCACGTCCAGCGGCTCATTATGCGCCCTCAAAATCGTTCCATTCCCTTTGTAAAACCATTCCGGTTGTACTCCGACAATCCCCGCTTCGGGCTTGCCGCCCTCTTCTCCCCACGCATAGATTTTCATGCTATCCGTCAATGGAGCGGGCAACTCTTTTGCCTCCCCTTGATGCACGGGAGAGTTTGGGAGAGGGAGTGCCTGAGTGTGCATTGCGTTCCGATTTTCCGCCCCTTTGCGATGCGTCAAGCCCGTACCGGAAACCATACAGCGGGCGGGTTCTTCAGGGTGATCGAACGGCGGCAACAGACGCCACGGCGACTCGCCCCGGTAGATCGGAGGGTACGCCAGCGTTTCCCCGGAACGATCATCGAGAAGAGTTTCCGAGAGCGTTTTCCCGTTTGTGTCCGCCGAAAGAGCCGCATAGTAGACCGACGGAAAGCGCAACAGCAGATGCACTCGTTCACCTTCGATAAGACCCACTTTGCGCCCCTGAGCGGGGTGTTTTATTTGCACGACATGAAGTGTCATAAATTTTAATCCTTCGGCAGAGGTACCGGAGAAAGTGTTGAGATAAAAATTTTCCTTCCTCCCTGCACTCGATGAAATGCAGAGCCACAAAGGAAAATGAGAATGAAAATGAAGCAGTCTTCCGCATTAACTCCCCTCTCCCGGATTTTGGGGGAGGGCTGTTTGGACAAGATCAGGGTGGGGGCTTTTGCTTCACCTCAACACTCAACACTTCTCTCCCCAGGCTATGGAAGCATCGGTGGATCGAAGCCCTTGAGGGCGGCGACGAGTTCGCTGACAGAAGCCGCAGACTTCTGCAACGCCTCTTTTTCGGTGTCCGTGAGATCAATCGAGACGATTTGCTCGACGCCGTTTGCACCGAGTTTTGCGGGCAAACCGAGGTAGAGATTGCTCACGCCGTAGCCTCCCTCATTGTTTCCGGTGTAGACGGCGCAAGGCAATACGCGCTTGCGGTCATTTAAGACGGAGTCAATCATTTGAGCGAGAGCGGCGGAGGGAGCATAAAATGCGGAGCCTGTTTTAAGCAAGCCAACGATTTCGCCGCCGCCTTTACGGGCGCGATCCACGATTTGCTCAAGGCGATCCGCGGGGATCAATTTGGAGACCGGGACGCCGCCAATCTGAGTGGAACCGATCAACGGCACCATGTCGTCGCCGTGTCCGCCCAGCACAAAAGCATTGATTTCCGCCACACTGACGCCTGTTTCCATTGCCAGAAACGCCCGAAACCGCGCCGTGTCCAGAATTCCTGCCTGTCCAAAAACACGATTTGCGGGAAATCCGCTCTCATGCAAAGCGATATGGCACATGGCATCGAGGGGGTTGGTGAGCAGCATCAAAATCGTGTTCGGAGACTTTGCAACGACGGCACGGGTGACATCACGCACAATCCCCGCATTGATTTTCAGCAGGTCGTCGCGGCTCATCCCCGGCTTGCGGGGCAGTCCGCTTGTTATCACGACAATATCCGAGTCGGCGGTTTCGTCCCAGCCGTTTGTCCCGGTGATCTTCGCATCGGAGCCGATGACAGGCATCGCTTCGAGCAGATCGAGGGCTTTTCCCTGCGGCATTCCCTCGACAATATCATACAACACAATATCTACGTCGCCGCGTTGAGCGAGCCAGTGTGCCAGCGTCGCGCCTGTTTGTCCCGCTCCAACAATTGTTACTTTTTTACGCATCATAAAACCTCGTTTTTAATGGGATAGTCTCAATGATTTTCACCCTTGCAAATCCTGAATCATTCCACTAAGAGTGTACCTGAAAGCGAAAAGGGAAAGACCCATTTGCAAGGGAGAATTTTCTTTTAGAATTTGTTTGAGGGAAAGCGAGAGCACACAACAGAAAGTGACAGTGTGGAAAAACGAACCTCCGAAGATATACGATCCTCTGCTTTTCGCACAATGCCCGACACCAGAATTTCTGAGAGTCAGAGTGGAGCAGAAGCAGGAGGAGTTTCTCGCGGATGATTACGCGAAACCTTCTGCCTTTACCCCGACGGAAGAACAGAAACAAAAATGGAACTCCCTTTCAACGGAGGTACTGCTCGATCAGCTTGTTGCCGAGCGGGATTACAGTTGGACGCGCCGCCCGGACAAACTGTTTCTCATTCGGAACAATCGCTGGTACCGTGACGACGCGCTTCAAGTTCCGATCTCACTGGTCGAGGAATGGAAGAAAAGGTTGACGCAGGAAATCGCCGACAACAAAGACAAAAAGGTGAGCGAAACCGAGAAAGCCGCTCACGTTCTGGATTGGGGAAGCCGATTTCTCTCAAACCTCTCCCTTTACCAGATCGCTTACGGGTTGCACTTTTACATTGACGAAAGAGGGAACACGGGATACGATGGGCGAAAAACGGACTGTGAAATGATGCCTTTCGCAGAGTATGCGGAAGCGACCTTGAAGAATTATCGTGTTCTGCGTTTTTACTCGCTACTTTCGGAGGAACAACGCGCCCTGTTCAGCAAAGGAAGTTTGCTCGTCTCTCAACTGACCCCGGAGCAATGGGCAAAAGCGGAGTCTCTCTTGACATTGACACCTTCGGCAAGCAGGGAAGAAGCGGCAAAGAGTGTTCTCACTTTAGTTCCCCTCTCGGAAGCGAAGACGTTTATCTCCTTTTCGAGCTTCCAAATCCAAAAACCAATGATGTTGCCGGAACTTGCCTTGCAAATTGTTCTTCCCCTGAAATCAACGAACTGAGACCAAGCAATAGAAAGGGGGGGGACGGCTAAGCCGTCCCCCCCTCTTTTGAACAACCTCTCAAGCACCAAGCAAGACACAGAAGCGGAAATTTCTTCCTTCAGTGCGCCAACCCTTCTGCACAGAAATAACGATCTCGGTAAAGGTCACGAATGCCTCTCTGTCGCTCTGCTTCAGCGTGGTTGCATCATGATAAATCAGAATAATGCCCGCCTCAGCCTCAGAGACAGGGCGATCCCAACTCGCCGGGTTGGAGAGGCAATCATTAAGGGCGTCCCAGTTTTTGCCGTAAAAGCCGGGGAAGCCGCAGGCATTATCGAGGGCTTCGAGCAGTTCCGCTTTGTTCCGAATGTTTTCTCCGTCCAGGGTTTCCACGCGGAAGTTTTTCGCTCTGAGTGAAGTTTTTAGTTCTGCACTCGCAGTCTCGTCAAGCCCATTCGTGAGCAAAATCGCGTCGCCGGAAAGGTCGGTACACTCGACTTCCAGTTCTTTCAGTTCGTCCGGCGTCACTCTATTTACCCTCTTCCAGATACGCCGCAAGCTCCGCCGCCGAACCATACCAGACATGGCTGATCCCGCCAAGATAGCCCATGATGCACTCGAAATCAAGCCATTGTTTTGTGTCGGAGGGCAGTTCGCTCGGATCACCGTAGAGCAGAAGAATACTTCCCTCTACGTCCTCGATTTTCATCCATGTATCGGAAATATCGTTGAAGGTGTCGCTATATCGGTGACGAAAGAGGTTTGCGTTCTGGGGGAAAGTCGGTTCCTCAAGGGCAAAATCATGCCCCAGAGAAGAGAGACGCTTTGCCGTTTCCTCCGAAAGTGGGGCTTCCAGAACAAAGGTTCCGCCGTAGCCATACTTCTCCAGCATTTCGCCCATATTCACATCATTGGAGGAGCCGCCCTTCCAGAAGGTAGCCACAGCAACAGTTTTGTTGTCGGGAAAGATCGAGGGGGGCATGGGTTATCTCCGGGTCGCCACACACAGTATTGTCACACCAAACGGCAAGTTTATTCGTTTCGCCAGCGCGTTTTCCGCCGTCAGATACCCGGTGAGCACGGCATTCACGGGCGAAGGGAACATCGGCATCGCCGCTTCGGGATGATCTGATTTCGGTTTTCTGGCACTCATTCTGCGCTGTGCCGCCACAAGAGGGTAAAGCCCTGTCATCGTGTGCGAAAGTTTTTCCACTCTAAACCCCGCCGTGTTAAAACGCTCTCGCAGTTCGCTTCGCACATACCGCCGAAAGTGCATCAACGCCACATCATGATCGCTCCACAGGTGAGAATAAGCGGGAACCGTCAGTAACACGCGCCCGCCCGGTTTTAACACCCGGTGAAATTCCCGAAGAGCGGCGTTGTCATCCGGCAGATGCTCCAACATATCCATTGCAATCAGGGCATCGAACGATTTGGAGGAGAGCGGCAAATTCATTGCGTCCGCACCCACCAGATTTTGCAATCCGCGACGCCGTGAAAATTGAAGGGCAAGAGGAGAAAAATCGGCGGAAACTACCCTGCCCCACCGGGTCAGGCGGTGTGACATCGCTCCAGTTCCGCAACCGATGTCAAGAATGTTGAGATTTGGGGAGGTGCGGTCAGGATCACCATAATAGGTCTTCAAGAGCGACTCAATCAGGCGATGTCGCCCCACAAACCACCAGTAGGAATCCTCTAAGCGATACATTCGCTCGTATTCGGCGGTATTCATGGTTGGGGCGACTTCACAATCGCGACAAGAGGCGCATAGGAGGTAGTGCGAATCTTGAACAGGGTTTTGACCATGCGGATCGCATCTCGGACAAATCGCACTTTCGAGCCTTCCTGATGCGCCCACCGAACCGGGACCTCGGTGACTTTTAGCCCGTAAACGCGCAGGGCGAGGTACAGTACCTCCACATCAAAGGCAAAATGATCTACGCGACACTGACTAAAAACCGCGTGAGCCGCCCGGTTCGTGAATAACTTAAAGCCGCACTGCGTGTCGTGTATGCCTGGAACCGCAACGATTTGTACCAACTTATTGAAGGTACGCCCCCCGAACTCACGAATAAAGGATTGTCGCTTTTCAAGTTGAGAGCCGACGACATCCCGCGAACCAATCGCAATATCCGTTCCCCGATCCAATTCGGCACTCAGTTTTTCAAGTTCTTCAATCGGGGTGGCGAGATCGGCGTCCATGAACAACACTCGTTCGCCTTTCGCCCGAATCATTCCGTAACGCACCGCAAAGCCTTTACCCCGGTTTTCGCCATAAGTCAGAAGGTGAACTGACGAGTGGATTTCTGCAAACTCCTGAACAATCACTTCGGTTTTGTCGGTGGAGCCGTCACTTACCACGAGGATTTCAGGTGAGAGCGACTTCTCAGCAAAGTAGGCGATGATTCGTTCGAGGGTGGAGCGCAACCGCAACTCTTCATTATAAGCGGGAATAATGACGGTCAGTGAGGGCGTGCGAAACTCCTCCGAAGAAGGGGACGGTGCAAGCAGAGAATTCGATGCGGGTACGTTCAACACACACTCCTGATTTTTTGCGAGTACGATTTATTCTAAAACTATGGATGCCAAAATGAGTTGTCACACCACAAAGCAAGGCTTTTTGCGCTTATCGCCTCAAGTAGTTTTCATTACGCAAATCGCAGAGTAATTGTATCCCCCACCGAGAGCGAATGTCAACGTAAACTAAGTAAAAATCGGTACAGAAAAGAACCTATAAAAATTAACGCACAAATTTTCCTCGTTTCGTGTCTACGCCTATTGACAAACAGATAGAAATTATTGTACAGTAGACGGGAGTACGTCGTAAAGTATACGTACAGGAGGAAAACCCTAATGACACGCGGACTAACCGACAAACAGCAAAAGATTCTACTCTTTCTTGAAAATTACGTCAATGACGTAGGCTACCCACCCTCGATTCGCGAAATCGGCAACCATTTTACGATTTCCAGTCTTCGCGGTGTGACCGTCCACCTTGATGCGCTCGAACGCAAAGGAATGATCAAGCGAGCGAACACCTCTCGTTCGATCACCATTATTGGGAAAACGGGAGCCACCGCCCCCGCCCGCAACGTCGCTCATGTTCCCCTTCTTGGTACCATTGCCGCAGGAATTCCCATTACCGCCACCCAGAACATCGAAATGCAAATTCCGGTGCCTCAAGAAATGGTGAATGGCTACGGCAACGTCTTCGCGCTTCAAGTCAAGGGCGAATCCATGATCGGAAAACACATTATGCCGCACGACATCGTTCTGGTGAAAGAGCAACGCACTGCCGACAATGGCGACCTCGTTGCATTTTTGCTCGGCGATGAGGCAACCATCAAAGAGATTCAGTTTACGGCAAGCGGAGTCAAACTGATTGCCGCCAACCCGGATTTCGAGCCCATCGAAGTCAAGCGCGAAGACAGCCAGATTATCGGCAAGGTCATCGGGCTTTTGCGGAATTATGACGGAACGCTCGGCTTCTAATCTGTCCTGCACTCTGTTCAGTGATCTCTCTTTACCCTGCACACAGTACCTGTTCTGATACGTTTGCTCTTAGATTTGCTTTTAATTGATTAAACCCGTGTTCTAACGAGGAATACCCTTTTGGAACGCTTGAGAGGACAACTCGGCATCGCCGCGAAGTCCTCTTTTTTATGCGGTCGTTTTATCGAACTGTTATCGAACGATTCTAAGCCGTTCAATCACTAAAAGCAGACTATGAGTTGCAATGCAGGAGGCATCACCCATGAAAAGACAGGGATTGTTTGTGAGTGCGTTTGCCGTTACATTACTGGTCGGGGGGGTCAGTGGACTCCGTGCCGAAGAGACAAAAAAGCCGATTGAAAAATCAGCCGACAAACCAACCGTCTTAAAGGCAGAAACGAAAGACACCCCCGAGAATGAGGCTAAAAAGGTCGAAACGCTCTCGCCCACCTCAATGATTCCGCCCTTTGCAGGGGCGCCCTCCTTTGTTCAGGAAGGCGTCTCCTCTTTCAGCCCGAAAAGCCTGATCAAAGTAGGCGGCGAATACTTTTATGGGACTTCCAATCTGGGCGGCAAATGGAATAAAACTACGGACGGTATCTGGCATGGACAGTCACTTTTTGTTCCCTCACACATTGACCTGAGTTGGTCAAAGGCTTTTGAGGGGGCGACGGTAGCCTACCCCGTTGGAGAACTGGCAGGGTCACGCTCTTACAGTGGTCCCCTTGAACTCTCCTATCATCGGCAACTGGGAGATGGATTTGTCAAAGTAGGCAAATTCTTCAACGTCTTCGGTTTGATGGACAACGAAGCGGAAACGCATTACGGCGTCCAGTATATGCGGCAAACAGGAGTGACGAACTTCATTGCTTCGGTGCAACAAAACTCGTTCACCTACCAACCACAACTTACGTTGCGTGTCGGGCGTTTGCTGGATGTCAAACATGAAACTCAGGCGGGAGTGTCCTTAGGGGCGGGACGCGGCTTTCTCTATGGTACTCCAAATGATCTGGCATTAGGCTTCGATCTTTCGCACAATTTCGGCTTTGCCCGCTTGAACATGGAAACCTCGGTTGCTGGGGGCAAAGGAACGACTTTCCAATCCCTTAACGCTCAGTTGACCTTTAAGAGAATGGGCAATTTCACCCCCTCATTCGGTCTGACTTCCTGGCATGATGGCTCACAATACATGGGACAATTCCAATCTACGACGTTCGGACTGGACTACCAGGTGTCGAAATACCTCACGGTCGGCGGCAACCTCGCCCGTACCGGAGGACGTAATGTGGTCTGGTTCCAGACACGCACCGCCTTCTAAATCTTGGCTCCCTCCCAAAGAACAAGGTCAGATAAAATAATTCTGCCCCTCCCTTGATCAAGGGAGGGGCAGGATCGGTACGATCTCGTCTCTTCGCATGAACCTCTTCGTCTATCGCCTCTGCGGACGTTAGAGGTCGGTGGAAATGGGCGTATTGCTTCTTGCGACAAAACTTCCCGATATGGCACCGCCCGAAGTGGTGTACGTGCCTTCGATCCGATGTGCCTCCGGGTTCACGCTTCCGCTCATCGTGAAGGTTCCACCCATCGAATCGGGGAGCGTAAAGGAGTACGTGCCGCCGGGGAGGAGCGTGGTGGTCTTGTCGAGTTTGTCGCGGAGGGCGTCGTTGTTGTCGCCAATCACGATCACTGCCGCCGTTGCCGGATCAGCGGTCTCGGCGATGACAAGCACCGCGTAGTTTCCCAGACGTGTGCGCGAATTGTTGTGGTTCTGCATCCGGTGGACGCCGACATAAAGACCGGAATAACGCCCCTTCAGCAAGTCCATACGCCATGAACCTTTGGCACTGCCATCGGTGAGTTCCCACGTTCCCACGCCAATGCCGGAAGTAAATGTGCCATGAAAGAGAACGGGAATGTCGGCGGTGGGAGCGGTGACAAATCCACCGTGCGCGTCAATATGACCGATCAGGAAAATATCGCCGGGAGCGGAGTCTTGTGGGTGATTGTCTCCATTGCCCCCACCCTGCGACCCATTCCCGTTCTGATTGTCTCCGTTGCCCCCATTGTTGTTGGAATTTCCTCCTGAATTTCCGTTTTGATGGTCACCATTCTGGTTTCCATTGCCCCCACCGTTCTGTCCATTCCCTCCGGCATCGTTGTGCGGACGACCGCTTCCGTCCTGCACCGCAGTCATGTAGCAGTTGCCGTCATGATCCACCTGAGCGGCAAAGCGAGGGAATTTCCCTCCGTCGAAAAACGGAGAACTGCCTTCCAGAATCACGCCACTACCGAGATAGGAACCGGAGGGGGCGGCGGCGATTTCGAGTGCCTGCGTGTCCTGCGCGAGTGCGGTGGCGTTGGTGCAATCCGGGGGCGCGGTGGTGAGTTCACGCCGTTTCGCTTCGAGATCATCGGCGAGGGCTTCGAGATCGGCAAGCGCGAGATCGGAGCCGTTTGCCCTCATGCCCTCCGAGCGGGCGGTGGTAGCGGCTTCGGCAACGGTGGTGAGTGGATCAACATTCTGTTGTTTGGGCGCATCATCCTGCGAGGAAACTTGCGGCTTGGTGACGATGGCACTGAGGCGCAACGTTCTACTGTTGTCGGTTTTAGTGACACTGAGGCGATAATTCTTCGCGGTGCCGAGCGCGGGAAAGGCATAAACGCCCTGCGCGTCTGTCGTCACCGGAGTACCGACGGTGGTTCCGGTGGCAACATCAGTGAGGGTGCAGGTGGCTCCGCTGACCGGGGTGAGGGCGTCGGCGCGTCCCCCCGATTGTGCAGTGACCGTTCCCGTGAGCGCGGCGCGAGTGCCTGTCACTGGCGTGACGACTGACGAACTTCCTCCGCCGCATCCCGTCAACGCCGCCAGCAGAACGAGTCCGCTTTTCCAAATCTGTTTTCGTGTTTGCAATCCTTGCATCCTGATTTTCTCCCTGTTGTCGGGGCATGAGCTGCACCCGCACATTCCTTCTCAGTGTCCTGAGACGTTCTTCAATGTAATTATTGACAGTTGCGCTTCTTATCTTGAAGATTTTTACGGGGGCGGCAAGACGCTTGCCCCGACGTTTCTCAGGAGGCATGGCGAGACGGGATAGAGCATGAAATTGTTAGGTTGTTGAACTTCAAGGCTAAGTTGTTAAACTTAGCCCCCAAGTAATCAAACCAGAGGGCGAAAATGTTGATTTATAGGGACTGGTTGTTCATTTTCGGAGCGAAAACGAACGCATTCGTCTTCTATAATCGAAGTTACAATCGAGAAAGTTTGTTGTGTGCCGTAACGAAAATACATTTTAGAACCGCTCTGTCTTCAATCCGCATTTAGGCGAAACGAAAGTGAGTGAAATACCCCGAAAGTTTGCGTAACCAAATCGCCTCGGTTCCGTCTACCTTTACGAGCGTCTTCCGATGTGGAAGGAACGCTTTATTCCTCAACATCTTTTTCCGTAAAAATCAGCACTTTGTAAGGAATTCTTTCCCCCAACGGTGAACTCTATGGCAATGCTCAAACTCAGACGCGCCCCGCTCGGCGAGGCACTTATCTCCGATGGCTTTATCACCGCCGATCAACTCGAACTTGCGCTCTCCGAACAGAAACGCACCGACCCGCACAAGCGCCTCGGTGAAATTCTCGTCAACCTGCGCTTTGTCACCGAACCAACTCTGCTGACTGCCCTGTCGCGTCAACTCGATGTTCCTATTGTTGA
>JACMPS010000461.1 GCA_014377395.1 Chthonomonadaceae bacterium | reverse complement strand
ACATAAAGAGGAGATAGCCCATTATTGTCTCACTTTTCGATTCTTCAGGACTGAAACTCAGGTTTCAGAGCGAAATTCGGCGGGTTAGGTGTCCGCGTTTTAGCCAATTCAGGGGCGGCACGCCTCCGAGCGCGGAATTTATTCCTGCGTCACACGATTCAAAGACCCATGCGCTCTAACAAGTGAGATGACTCACGGCGAATTTATTCCGCCGGATTTCCGAGTGGATTATGCGGCGCGACGTTGCTCCTCAACAAAAACAGGTTCGAGAGGCATCTCTTTGTCCCATACAAGGTTGAGACCCGCAATCAAGGCTTGAGTTTCAATCATTTGTTCCGACAGGGTTTTGGTCAGGTTCGAGACCGTTTCGATTTGCTTTGCCTGACGGGTCACAATCGTAGAAACGTTGTGGGCGGACGCGGCGACTTCCTGCGCGGAAGCACTGACTTCTTCGGCTCCTGCCGCCGTCTCTTCGGAGATCGAAGCCACCGTTGTAATTGCGCCCGAAACCTGATCGGAGTGAGACAGCATCTCGCACATGGCGCGTTCGCTGAGACCGATTGCCTCCCGCAAAATCTTTGCGGATCCAAGCACGGCGTCCATTGAATCGCGCATTATGACGGTTGCTTCGCTCATGTCTCCCACCTGTGTGGTGACAGCGGACACGTCGGCGAGAATTTGAGTGAGAGCCGTTTCCGCTTCCCTGGAGTTGGTCACGCCCTCCTGTACCTCTCGCGCATTGCCCGCCATCGCTTGCACGGCGGTTTCTACCCCCGTTTGCACGCCCCCGATTAATTGAGCGATCTCTTTGGTGGCGGCGGCGGAGCGCTCGGCAAGTTTGCGGACTTCATCCGCGACAACTGCAAATCCGCGCCCATGCTCTCCGGCACGCGCCGCTTCGATTGCAGCATTAAGAGCGAGCAAATTTGTTTGCTCGGCAATCGTATTGATCGTCTCGACAATCTCCCCGATTTCCTGCCCTTTCACACCGAGTTCGCGTACTTTGTCAGCACTGTCCGCCACCTGATCCCGAATTCTGTCCATTGAAGAAAGGGTTTGCTTGACTGCATGGGAGCCACGTTGAACGGTTTGTGCCGCCCGTTGTGCCGAAAACAAAATCTGTGCGGAACTGTCCGAAACGCGCTCAACCGACTGAAACGCGCAAGAGATACTTCCGTCCACATCGTGAATTGAGGATTGCTGTTTTCGCGCACTTGCCTGAACCCCTGAGATCGCCGATTGAAGATGCTCCATCGCCGTTGCCGCTTCGGAAGCACAAACCGTCTGCTTTTCGGAGCCGAGCGCCATGTCCTGGGAGGCGGAAGACGACTGACCCGCCGCCATCGCAACCTCCTGAATCGACTCGGTGACTTCGACGGTTGCCTCTCCCACACGCTTTATATTGACTTCTAACTGACCCGATGCGTTCATCAAATTAAGGGTATGGGTTGTCAACCCCCCCACCAGGATCCGCAGGTTTTTCACCATTTGTGCGAAAGCGTGTCCGAGTGCGTCATCATCGGAAAGGGGAACCACATCTTGCGAAAGGTCTCCCGCACCGATTGCCTTTGCCATCACCGAAAAATCGCGCTGATATTCGATGAGGGCTTCTTGATGTTCCCACTCGGAACGCCCCCGCACCGCTGCAGGATAAAGGGCGGCGATCTCGAAACTGACGAAAGTGATATGAAGTAGCATCAAAAGATAAGGGTTGGTATGTGTCTGATAAACGTGAATGGGAAACCCTTGACTTTGGAGTGGCGCAAAAATAGCATGATAAAGGGTAATGACCAAGCCGGCACTGAGGATCACTTTAGGATCACGATAGTTCAGCAAGATTGCGAGAACAATGTAAATATGAAAGTGAATCTCCGCCATTCCCTGCGCCTGATGAATGAAAAGGGCGGAGAAAACCATCAGGGCGGCTCCCACGGCTTGCCGTGAAGCGGGCGCGTGAGGGCGACGTTGCAAAACGAGCGTGGGAAGCAGTGCCGCCGGAAACCCGATAGCGACGGCTTCCAGGTAAGTGCCGTGCCAGAACGCTAACAAAAGTGCAATTGCGGCATGAAGCCACAGCATATTTCGGAAAATAGCGTTTTGTTGCGCTTCCGCTTCTTTGATCGAAAACGACTGCGTCATCCAGGTCGCTCGTGTTTCAGTCCTCTGACTCATCTCTGTACACTCCATAAACCGCTCGGTGATAGGTGCGGAACCCAATTTAACTCGCTTGCCTCATTTGTTCGTAACGGAATTTTCGGTGAATACCCGGTAAAACTTTAGGGAGAGAGGGAAGGGATTGGATATCAGGGATTAGGAAAATGTTTATCTCAACATTTAACACTCAATACTTAACACTTCCCTTCTTCGTCTCCGTCATGCAGGTATAATGAGTGGACAAATGAACTGGCGAATCAGGGTGAATGTCGGGTATCTGCCGGGTGGGAAAAAGGATAAAAAATGATTGCACAGTTAACGGGGCTTGTTGTGCGAACCGAAGCGAACAGCGTGATTCTCGATGTCAATGGAGTAGGCTACCAATGCTACGTTCCTGCAACGGTACTGGCGAATTTGCCGGAAGCCAGCGTGAAGATGACGCTGGCTACCCACGTCGTGACACGCGGGCAACCCGACTTTGAGATAACGCTCTACGGGTTTCTTAATTCAACCGATTCGCTTGTCTTCAAGATGCTGATCAGTGCCACTGGAGTCGGGCCCAAAGTGGCACTCGCGATGCTGTCTACCCTGACCGTAGACGAACTTTCTCGCGCCCTCTCCGCCTCCGATACCCGCCTTTTGACAAAAGTACCTGGCGTGGGGCCTAAACTCGCACAGCGACTCTGCCTTGATCTCGGCGACAAAATGGCGGTTTTTGCCTTCGATCAAAAAGTGGAGCGCACCGAAGCTGGAAAGCAAACTTCAGAGGAAAACGCCGCATACGAAGACGCGGTAGAAGGACTGATTGGCTTCGGTTTCTCGCGGCTGGACGTGCGGAAAGCCGTAGACCGTGCCTCCGCCAATGTCGCGGACAAAACCGATGCGGCTTCGCTGATTACCTCTGCCCTTGCCCTCCTCAACCCGAAAAAGTAAGACCTTCGATCATACTTCTCACCTTACGCAAGGGGATAGAATCTACCACCCACTGCGTTAGAGACTACAGAGGCACAGAGAAATACAGGAAAAAGGGAAATCTCACGCAAAGTCACAAAGGTGCAAAGACGCTAAGAACCTATCTCAAAAGTGTGCAGTTTTGATTCGGTGCAATCTACGGAACCAAAGTAAGGCGCAAGCGAGTTTGACAGACGCGAGATAATTGCTGGATTTACGGTCATAGCGTATCAGGATT
>JACMPS010000460.1 GCA_014377395.1 Chthonomonadaceae bacterium | reverse complement strand
AGGGAAAGTCGTGACCACTTCTGAGGGAGTGACACACTCTTCACCCTTTGGAGAACGCTTTATTGCGTGGGGTGACATTCTGGAAATAAAGCAAACCTCGCCGAAGGAATCTCCGCTTCCAACCCTGACGCTGATCGGAAGACAAAAGCGTTTGCGCTTATCCCTGGCTTGCAATCGCCCGGAAGACCTGATCGAAGAAGTGAACGCCCGCTCACCCTTGCTCAAGAAGGAGAAAAGTGTTGAGCGTTAAGTATTGATAGGAGTCCGGGGAATAAATTCCCCGGCTACAAAAACCCGAAGTCCACCTGCGTGGACTCAATGCAAAAACAAAGGCAACGAGTGTAGTATCCGATTTTTGTTCAATCAGGGCGGCACACCTCTGAGCGCGGAATTTATTCCTGCGGCATACACACAAATGTTTCCGCTCGATAAGGAATAAGATAAGCGCATAAGGGGAAAGAGCAGACCTTCCGACTCAACGCTCAATACTTCCCCTTTATGCCGCCTTTCGGGTTCCCTGTCCCTCCCTCAGAAACTCCCTGTGATGCCCTGTGGTATAATTCAAGCACCACGAGACAACGGTAGGAAAGTGAAAATAAAATGGCGACAGCGGTACGACAACGACAAACCCCACAAGAAATTTTTGCGGCGATTGAACAGCTGGAACCCGGTGAAGCGGAGGAGATTGCACACCGTGTGTTGCAGATGCAGGCACATCGCAAAGCCCCCCACCTGTCCCTACGTGAAGCCGAACTGCTTGAGGAGATTTATAGGGAAAAGCGTTCCGGGTTTCAGGCACGTTTCAACGAACTCAACGCCAAACGCCGCGACTTTACCCTCGTGCCGGATGAGCATTCGGAACTGTTGCAACTAAATGACGAGTCGGAAGCCTTTACCTTGCGCCGCCTCGAAGCGTTGGCAGAATTGGCACTGTTGCGGCGCGTCACCCTTTCTGCCCTGATGAAACAACTCGGCTTGAAGGCTCCTCCCGTTGTCTGAACATATTCCCAAACGGCTTCGCGAAGCCATTGAGCGTCGTGCAGGTCGTCGTTGCGAATACTGCCTTTGTCCGCTGGACATTACGACTGATCCGTTCGCTATTGAATACATTCTTCCTGTAATTCGTGGCGGTAGAACCGTATCCGGCAATCTTGCCCTCTCCTGTTCAACCTGCAACGGGCATAAGTACAGTCACATTCAAGGCTACGATTCTGTAAGCGGGCAATCTGTCCCTCTTTATCATCCACGTCTGCACCATTGGACGGAACACTTCACCTGGGATGCGGATCCCATTCGACTTGTCGGCTTATCCCCAATAGGACGTGCGACTATCGAAACGCTCCACCTCAATCGTCAGCGTGTTGTCAATTTGCGTCACGTCCTTTTCCTTGTAGGCATACACCCACCTGCGAACACGGAAAATTTGGATTGAAAATTCCATTGATGGAGTGACGCGCCTCATCTTCTTTCGATTTTTCGGTAGCTTTGATGGTGGGTCGTCGTATAATTCGAAAATGTACCAAAAGGAAAAATGTCCATGCTCCGCAAAAAACCGGACCCCATTGATCTCGAAGAATTTAACTATCGCCTCAATGTCATGAAGGAAAGAACGAAGTTGCATCTGATCGAATTGGAAGAGCGGCTTCGGAAACGATAAACTATTGTCGTAGGCAAGAAAATCTTGCTTCTTAACACTTGACACTCAATCCTTAACACTTTCTCTTTCATGCCGCCTTTCGGGTTCCCTGTCCTCGTGTCGCGGGGAGAAGCAGGGCGTCCAGTTCACTCATCACCTGCGGGTATTTTCCGAAACGTCGGGTACGGTTGTCCGAAGTCGCAAAGCAAAGCGAAATAAGTGGCACTTTGCGGATGCCGCCTCCCGGCTCTTCAAGATCGAAAAAGCCCTGCCGTATCTGTTCCCCCGAAAAGAATTGGGATTTGATCTGCTCGAATTTCGTTTTCATCGCCTCAACGAAAGCCCGCGAACGTTCCGGCACCGTCAGCACGACAAAGTTGTCGCCTCCGAGATGCGAAAGAAAATCTTGCGGCTGCCCAATCTCGATTGCCGTTTCGCGGAGTAGTCGCGCCGTCGCCTGAATTGCATCGTCACCGTAGATCACCCCGAACCGACGATTAAACGATTCCAGCCCCTCAATGTCAAAGCGAATGAAAGCGAGAGACCCATTCTCCCCTAATCTTTCACGGGCAATCTGTTCGAGTGCCACGCGCCCCGGCATCCCCGTCAGCGAGTCGGCGTAGCGTCTTCGGTTTTCCTGTACGCCCGTTGCCGCCTCCAGCAACATTCGTGCCGGAACCACGCCCCGGTATCGCCCGTCCGTCTCAGTGACGAGAATGTCGGTGTCGAGACTGATGTCTTTGCGGGTCATCGCCTGTCGAGCGACCTCATTGATCGGCGTCGTCCCATGAACGTTGAGCGCACTCGTTTCAATCCATTCTGAAATCGGCTTTTCCGGGACTTCATCGTAGGATTTTGTCTCACGTACAACGTCGAGTAACGATTGAACACGAGAGCGCATCAACAGTCCAAGCGGGCGTTCATTCAGCGTCACAACAATACTGGTCAGGCTGGGATCGCGGGAAAAACGACGAACCGCAAGATTGAGCAGGGTGTCTTCGCTCATCGTGAGACCGGGACGCGCCAGTTCGCTGATCGTGTAAACCTGCCCGGATTGAAGCGTTTTGCGGAGTTCAGCGCGTTTTTCGATAAACTCGCGCAGGTTTTTGGTGACGCCCCGAAAATCGTCCTGCGGTCTGCCCATAAGGTAGCCCTGCCCGTAAGGAATACCGAGATCAATGAGGGTGGCGAGTTCGCCTTCGGTTTCCGCTCCCTCCGCCAACACCGCCGTTCCGATCCTCCGCGCATACTGCAAGAGAGCCGCAAGCAGAGCGCGACGTTCACCGTTCACGTCAATGTTCCGCACCATTGCCCGATCAATTTTGATAAAGTCGGGGCGCATCTCCGAGATCGTGTAAAGCGAATTGTAGCCCGCCCCCGCGTCGTCAATCGCAATCTTAAAGCCGTCTGCTCTCAGGCGGTTCATGTACTGAATCAAGCGCGGAAAATCCTCAATCGCCTGACGCTCAGTAATCTCGATGACGATCCGTGAGGGCGATAAGCCAAGATCGTGCGCCCGTGCCGCAAGTGAGCGATCATGCAGATCGAGGTACGCCAGCCCCGCCGCGTCCATATTGACGAAAAGACTTCGCTTGAGACCGAGTTTCGCCGCCTGTACAAAGCACTGCTCCTGACAGGCAATGTCAAACCACGCCACCATGCTCGCCCTGTCCGCCGCCTCGAACATCTGCCCGAACCGACGCACAAGCCGCCCTTTCGGAGAGCGAATCAGTGCTTCGTAGCCGTAAGTGTAGCCGTCCCGCAGGTCAACTATCGGTTGAAACTGACAGGTCAACTCTTGATTTGCGATCATGTCGAGCAGATCATTCAGTTCCGCGATATGCCCGTCGAGTTCCTGAGCGGCGGTGAGCGAAGACACGGGCGTCACCGTGAAGAGACCCACCTCTGTTTCAATGCCGATTCCCGCTTCTTGATTCAACGCGGAAAGGTCGCGTCGAAACGCAGAATCAAGCCGCCGCACCAGAGACCGACACAGGGTGTGTAGCCCCAAGTCCATTGAGGGGTCTTCCTGAGCCTCCCGCCGAATCAGACGCACCCCCCAGAGCGATTTTGTAAGCGGTACAATCGTATAATGAATCGATTCGGTCAGTGCCTCCCGTATCCCCTCGTTCAGTCGCGTTTCGTTTGCCCATAGAACGGCGGAAGAGGAGCCAATACCGATCAGCAAAAGGCAGTGTTGGGGCGACAGCGTTTCCAGAAGCCAGGGAAGAGCCTCCGACGCCTCTAGAGAGAGTGCGTTTTCGTTGAGACTTTGAGTGAGACCTGAAGAGTGCAAGCGCGTCTGTCCTTTCCGTGGAAGCCTCTATAAAGGCAAAGTGGCTCGTCCTGAGCCGTTTCCATAGGTGCGATCAACTTGAAATGATGTCTCACCTTACGCAGAGAAAATAAAAGAGAGTCCGGGGAATAAATTCCCCGTCTATAGCAAGGCGAAGTCCACCTGCGTGGACTCAATGCAAAGGCAGTAGTGATGTCCTCTTTTTTAGCCTCCTGAAACCTTCCGGTTGACCCGGCAAGTACAAGTGGTGTGTCCGAAGGAAGTCCTGTGAACCGTGTAGGGGCGTCGCTCTCTACGCCCGTTTGTGACTGGGCGCGGGCGGCACGGAAGCGCGGAATTCATTCCTGCAACAATGTACAGACTTCACTTCGCGCTAAAGGAGCAAGATAAGTGTTTCTTCCACAAAAGCCGGGAGTTGCCGGGACAGAAGAGGAAAGAAAAGGCGGAAACCCGTAGAGAGACGGGGAATTTAGCCTCTGTGACAAATTTCACGTAGCCAAACCCGAATTCGATGCGTACTCAAACTGTGGGGCGAGAATATCGTAAGAAAAACCGAAGATAAAAGAGACTTTCGCAAGACTCAAGAAGGAAACGTTGACACAGAGGGCGAATAATGTGATAATAAATCTTCCTGTTCATTGATTCGCTTTCGCGTTTGGTTTTGCTCTTGAATTTGTCTTTTTCCTCTTCTCTTCGTGGCAACGAAAGAGGCATCGGGAAATAAAGGGGAAAAAGGCAAAAAAACAAGTTCAGGGGATTTTTCGCACACGTTTCACGTATCGGGTTTTGCGACCTAATTTTGCGGGGACAAGTCCGGACGACACGAAAACAAAACGCTCTCAACTACCTCATTTCACGAGAGCGGAATTTCGGTCTGAGATCGCCGGGTACAGAAGGAGACTGATTGCAATGTCGAACGTTTTTGTGAGGGGATGGCGCTACTTCGTGGCTCTTCTGCAAGGCAAGCTCGATCAATGGGAAGACCCCGAGATCATCCTGGGGGAAGCGATGCGGCAGATGAAGGACAATCAGATCAAAAACCGCGAACTCGCTGTTCAAGCGATTACCGCGAAAAATAATTTACAAGCCGAAGTGGATAAACTCGAACGTCAGGTGGCGGAACTTGAGCGCAAGGCTACAATGGCAATTCAGGGAGGCAACCGAGAACTTGCAAAGCAATTTCTTAAGGAAAAAGCCCTCAACGATCAAACTCTGGGGAGTATGCGGGCAAACCTTATCTCCGCAAATGAAGCCTCTGAAAAAGTTAAGATAGCAATTCGTGGCGAAGAAGAGCGTATCCGTACCCGCACTGCCGAAGCCCTCGCAATGAAGGCGAACATGAAGCAGGCGCAAATACAGATCAAAATCAATAAAGCCCTTGATCAGTTCCAGTTCAGCGACAACGAAAACCAGTGGTCGGGTGTTAAGGATCGCATCACGAGTATGCAATCCGAAGCCTCGGCGCGTGGTGAAGTCGCAGGCACAAGCATGGAAGCGAAAATGCGCGAGATCGAACTGAGCCAGATGGATATGGAGGCGGAACAAGCTGTGCAACAGATGGAACAGAAAATGACGTTAAACCAGAACCCTGCCTCCAACTACAATACCACGCAGAACACGCAATACCAATCCGTCGGGGGGGGGGCCTACAATTCCAGCAATGGCTCTGCTCCTGCTTCCAATGGCACCGCCACACAGGAAAGCGACATTGATCGACAACTACGCGAACTCGAAGAAAAACTTGGAAAGAAGTAAGTAGGTGTGGGGGAAAAGGAAGAGGGATAAGGCGAAAGCATTTTCTAATCTCTCTTCCTTAGTCCCTAGCCCCTAGCCCATATCATGCCCGGAATACCCGAACGATTTTATCGCATCGCCAAACACAAACTCACCGAAGTGAAAGACCGTCTCGATCAGGCTTACGAAGAAGCGGAAGAGCGACAGGTACAACGCGACTCCCTGAAATCAACCGCAGAAGGCGAGCTGAAAGATTCGTTGGAGTCACCTCGTGCCTTCCCCGACTCCGGCACAAAGCCTGCACCCTCTTCGTCTTCCCCGCCTCTGGGAACGGGAAATCCTTCGCCGAGACCGCGCACCCCCGAAGAAATCATCCGGAGTAGCGGTAACAGTTCCGGCTACTCTCCCCCATTGGGTAACGCAAACCAAAACTCAACATCCGACCCACTTTTGTTTCACTATAAACTTCTGGGAGTCGAACCAGGTTCCGATTTTGTGACGGTGCAGGGAGCCTACAATAGCCTTGCAACGCGGAGCGACCCGTCCCGTTTTCCGGCAGGTTCCGAAGAGGAGACGCAAGCGAAGGAAATCCGCGCCCGTCTGAATGAGTCGTTTAAGGTGTTGCGGGAAGCCCTTGATCCTACGTCTCGTCGCTTCGATATGCTGGAAATTTAGTCGGACTCTTGAAAAGAGCCGCTCCATTGAATTTGCCGAAAGAGCCCTGTAAAATGCTACGTCCTGTACTACTCACCGATACGGAACTCGACACCGCCCTTGCTTCGCTGAGCGGGTGGAAGCGGGAAAGTGATCGCCTTCTGAAAACCTTTGTTTTTGCAGATTTCGTCGAAGCCTGGGCTTGGATGTGCCGAGTCGCACTGGTCGCGGAGAAAAAAGATCATCACCCGGAATGGTCGAACGTTTACAAAACGGTGAAAGTCGAACTCACTACGCATGATGCGAGAGGCATTACGCTTCTCGACATCGAACTCGCAAAGACGATGAACAGTTTTGCTCAAAAATAGAAATGGAATACAGAGGAAACGGAAGATAGGCTTATGAGTGGTCGCTACAGCCGGGACAAAACGGATGTCAACTACCTCTATTTTGTCTACCTCGCAGAACAGATCAAAGCGGAAAAAGGGTTGACCGAGGCGCACGATCTTCATATCCTCGATTATGGGTGCGGTGACGGCGTGATTGTCGAACTTTTGCGTGATGCCGGGTTCGATGCTTACGGAGTTGAGGTTTGCTACGAGGGAGCGAATTTCGATGCCTTCCGCGCCCACGAACTTTACCACGAAGGGCTGCTCAAAGAGATTGTGCCGGATGCCGCTCTTCCGTTTCCCGACGGCTTTTTCGATCTTATCATCTCCAACATGGTTTTCGAGCACGTTGAGGAAAAACCCGCGACGTTCTCTCGTCTGAGACGGATTCTAAAAGACGATGGGACGATGCAACACCATTTTCCTACCCGTGAAATTTTGCGGGAAGGGCACATGGCGGCTCCCTTTGTTCACTGGCTTAAACCGGGGCGACTCCAAACGTTCATCGCGGAGACAACGCACCGATTAGGAGGCGGGTTTTTCCGTGAAGGCAAAACCCCACAGGCATGGGCGAAGTTTCAACTGGGCTGGGTAGATCGTTACTGCTTTTATATCCGGTCACGCGATTTGCGAAAACTGCTTGCATCCGACTACACAATCCAGAACCGAGAAATGGATTACTGTCTTTTTCGCGCCCGCAACAGTCGTAAACTGACTCTCCTACTGAAAATAAAACCGTTGCATGGGCTCTACCAAATTTTATTTAACCGTCTTGCCTTCACCGTCATTCGCCTACGAAAAAAACGGCTCTAGCCTTATCGCCGGGAGTTTTCATCTCTCGGACGAAACTATTCCAGGAAAGAAGTCCATGCAACTCCCTATTTATCTCGATCATGCCGCTACCACCCCTGTTCGTCCGGAAGTGATTGAGGCAATGATGCCTTACTTCACGGAAGCCTACGGAAATCCCTCGACGCTCTACAGCGTCGGCATGTCAGCACGTGAGGCGGTGGAGGACGCACGAGAGGCGATTGCCGAAACGCTGAATGCGACGCCGGAAGAGATCGTTTTCACTTCGGGAGGCACGGAAGCGAACAACTCAGCAATTCGCGGTATTGCGGAATATGCGGGCAAGGGACATCTCATTACTACGAATTTTGAGCATCATGCCGTCCTCGACCCGATGGAGAAATTGGAGCATGAGGGATTCGCGCTGACGGTGCTTCCAGTTGACCGTGAAGGCATGGTGACGGCACAACAGGTGGCGGATGCCATTCGTCCCGACACGATTCTGGTGTCGGTGATGCATGCCAACAACGAAATCGGCACGATTCAACCGATTGCCGAAATCGGGGCGTTGTGTCGTGAACGCGGCATTGTTTTTCACACGGACGCCGTGCAAACCTTTGGAAAATTGCCGCTCGATGTGCGTGAACAAAAAATAGATTTACTGAGCATCAGCGGTCACAAATTGTACGCCCCGAAAGGCGTGGGTGCACTTTACGTTCGGAGAGGGACACGGCTTTCTCGCTTTATGGAAGGCGGACAGCAGGAAAAGGGACGGCGGGGCGGAACTCTCAATGTTCCCGGCATTGTAGGGCTGGGCAAAGCCACCCTGATCGCACGGGAGGAAATGGCGTCCGAAGCCACTCGTCTAACTGCTCTACGCGAAATTTTTCTGTCACAGTTACTGTCCGCTATTCCCGATCTCAAAGTGAACGGATCACGTACGCACCGACTGCCTTATAATCTCAATCTTTGTTTTCCCGGCGTTGAAGGGGAAAGCGTTTTGCTGGCTCTTGATGCGATGGGTATTTGTGCGGCGGCGGGTTCCGCTTGTACTACCGGATCGGTCAAGCCGTCCCATGTGCTCACGGCAATCGGGTTGAGTAGCGATGAAGCCCGTTCCGCTTTGCGCCTGACTCTGGGCAAAAGTACAGACGGGGGAGCCGTTGAATACGCAGCAGAGCAAATTCGGCAGATCGTACAGGGTTTACGCTCGCTCGGTCAACGGAAACAGCCTGCGTCCGTTTAGCCCGGTCTTTTCGCCTCAAAACCTCCCAAAAGAAGTTATGGCAAAAAATCGCTTGACAAAAAGGGCGTCCCGTCTTATAATGTCTCTATGACTTGAAGTCATTTTGCTTTGTGAATTGACTGCACCCCCTCGCTTTTTCTTGTGGCTCTTCCGAGAAGAGCAAAAGCGGAGGAGACCCGCAAGCCCAACAGGACTTTTTCAGAAGGAGGACAATCGTGAATCGGTTTATTTATTTACTCCGCACTCACGGTTTTCCGCACTTTTCGAGTCTGTGAAAAATATCACGACCCGATAAAAGCAACCGGTACATTGGGCAAACTTGATAACCGAATGATTGTGATTTGAAACCGCATAACATCTGAGAGGAGTGGCTCACATGAGCAATGAGACTGCAGTGTTGGAGAGAAGCACCGTGCGCTCGGCAACGAATGCCGATCTTAACGGGGCGAAAACGGGAGTAGAGGTCGAAGACGGCTTCGATCAGGAGCCGAACGACGATCTGCTTCATCTCTACGACAGTAGCCTTCTGGCAGGGGAAAATCCCGAACCCATTCTTGCCTCCTCCCTCCGCTCTACCACCGAAAGAATCCCCTCCAGTGGCGTCTCTGCCCTTCTCGCTCAGAACCCCAATGCCAATGTCCGCACCGACGAATCCCTTCAAGTTTGGATGAGCCGCGCACGAGGCGCCCAACTCCTGACCGCCGATGAGGAAATTCGTCTTGCTTACGCCGTACAACGGGGCGACAAAATCGCGAAGGACAAACTGACTGAAGCGAACCTGCGCCTTGTAGTCTCAATTGCGAAAAAGTACAGTGTGCGAGGTATTCCGCTTCCCGACTTGATTCAAGAGGGCAACATCGGGCTGATCCGCGCCGTTGAAAAGTTTGATCCCTCGAAAGGTTATCGCTTCAGCACCTACGCAACCTGGTGGATCCGTCGTGCGATTGCAAGAGCGATCATTAATCAGGGACGCACCATTCGTATCCCCGTTTATGTCGCCGAGATCATTCACAAACTCGTGAAAGCCTCCAGCCGATTGCGTCAGCAACTCCTCCGTGACCCCACCGTCGAAGAAATCGCCCGTGAACTCGAAGTCCCCGTTGAGCGTGTGAATGAGATCATGCGGATCGCTCTGGAACCGCTTTCCCTTGAAACTCCTGTCGGCGAAAAGGACAACAGCCAACTCTCCGATTTTATCCAGTCACAAACCGCAATCTCTCCCTCAGAGGCAACCCTGAACCTGATTCGTCGTGAACAGATTGATGAGGTATTGGATCGCCTAACGGGACGCGAGAAGGAAGTTTTGCGGATGCGTTTTGGTCTGGATGACGGCTATGCCCGTACCCTTGAGGAAGTCGGTGTTCGGCTTCATGTCACCCGTGAGCGTGTGCGTCAGATCGAACTTCGCGCCCTCAAGAAACTACGGCACATGGGGCCGCAGGAACTCATTCGACAATAAATTCCTCTACAAGTGCTTCGCTTACGTCCTCTCTCCGTTTCATTTGGAGAGAGGACGTTTTGCATTTGCAGGAATTTCCCTGTCTGACCGAGAATGAGAAAAGAGTTTATAACTCTCGTGACGCACCCTCCAATTTGCTAGAAGCATAGAGGAAGACAGAGGATAGCCCCCACCCTGATCTTGTTCAGTCAGCCCTCCCCCAAAATCCGGGAGAGGGGAGTCAAGGCAGATGCTCTCAACTCTTGTGCATTTCTCTGTGCTTCTGTGTCTCTAACGAAGTGAGTAGTAAATTATTTGCTTGCGCCGAGTGAGTTTCCACGATTTGCAGGAGAGACTATGAAAAAAATATCCGTGCCACTGCTGACGGTTTTGTTTGCTTACAGTGGGAATCTCACTTATGCTCAACCTTTGTTGAGGACGGAAGCACCGCCCCAACATCAGAACAAAAAGCAAAAAACACCTAAAAACGGGACGCCCCGGAAAATCGAGAAGTCAAAAGTGAACATCGAACGCGGAACTTATCACGGTTGGAAAAACACGGTGCGCCTGAGCAATGGCGAAACCGAATTGATCTTTGTGCCTCAAATCGGGAGAATCATGCGATACGCAACGATTGGCGCACCGAATCTGCTCTGGAACAACCCTGCTCTGCTGGGAAAAACCCTTGATCTCGCAAAACCTGGAACCGATTGGATGAACTTCGGCGGGGACAAACTCTGGCCTGCCCCACAATCGAAATGGGGCTGGCCCCCCGACCCCGTGATGGATGCCGGAACGCAGGAAGTCAAAATCAAAGACGGCAAAACTCTCCTGGTGAAAGGTAAAATCAGTCCTAAACACGCGGTTCAGTTCACCCGTGAGATCACGATGGACGCGAAGGGTAGTACCGTTACTCTTGTCAACACCCTGACAAATGTAGGCAAGATGGAAGAAACCTGGTCTTGCTGGGAAGTCGCGCAAATGGACGATCCCGACCGAATGAAGACCGTTTTATGGAAAGGCGGGAAAAATCCGAAAGGCTATTATGATTTCCCGGACGCCGCTCCCGATGAGGGCTTAATCAAAAGTGAAGGCGGGTTTCTGATTCTGGAGCGGAGCAAAACAAAGTCGGCAAAGATCGGAAGCGACTCGCCTGAAGGAATGTTGATCTCGGAAAAAGGGAAACGACAATTTTTGATGAAGATGAAGGTAGAGGCGGGCAAGTCCTATCCCGATGAAAACTCGCCGCTCGAAATCTACACCAATCCCGATCCCGCCGCCTATGTGGAACTGGAAATGCTCAGCCCCCTCAACAAACTCAAACCGGGCGAGTCGGTGACATTCACCGTAACCTGGAAGATCGAGACTCTCGAAAAACAGCCTTTACCAGGTGACACACCGAAAAAAGAAGGCGAAAAGCCATGATACTCCTCATCGCTTTCCTTGTGGGGATCGCACTGATTTTCTCCGGGACGTGGAAAAACGGAGAGCAGTGGCGTTTCCTGAAAAGGCTCGGCAAAAATCAATCCGGGTTGGTTTCCGCAGAAAGGAATCCGCTCACTGTAGGGCAAGCCGTTTCACTCGCGCTCGAATCGGAAGGAGAGATTCAGTCTCAGGTTGCCTTTATCACAGGAATCGAAAAGGGCAACCTCTTTCTGCGGACGGAAAATAACCCGACCTTGCGCCCGGAAAGTCAAGAGGTACGGGCTTGTCGCGCTCTTCAACCCGGCGCGAAAGTCACGATTGAAGCGGCAGGACAAGACGCGCTGTTTCGCTTTTCCACACTAATTACGCAGGTGACAACCGGGAAAAGTTATGCAGGAGAGCGGCTTCTGGTCTTGCCGCTTACGCCGTCCTTTCAGAAGGTGCAGAGGCGCAAACATTTTCGCGCACCTTTCGTGACCCCTGCGACATTTGCGGTTGTGCCGCAGGATCATCCTTCCGCCGATGCGATCCCGGTTCACGGAACTCTGCTCGATCTTTCGGAAGGCGGCTTTCGTGCCGATCTCGGTTTTGCGCTCGGTGTCGAGGAGAAAGAGGCTTTGTTACAGTCCCTCCAAAGTGGTGTTTTCCTGCGGGTGCGCTTGCCAATCGCGCTATTCACCGAGCCTTTGTGGGCGAAGATCGTTGTCGCGGAAAGCGGCGTTCAGCGGGGCGGCTTATCGGTGAGGGTAACGTGTGAGTTTCTGCAGATGGAGGGGTGGCAACGCGAATTTATTGCTTCGCACCTGTTTCAATTGCAACGGGAGAGGTTGAAGGCTTCCTGAATTTCGCCAACAAACGTTGCGGTAGGTCTCGCGCCATGCAGGGCTTTTCGACGTAAAGATAATACACTGTGCAAAATCCCAGCACAATCGGCGTAATCAAAAGTGACTGCAACACAAAGTTCGGCAGGAACTTTTCGGTAACGGCAAACCTCAACGTCACGGCAGAAATTACGACGATCAGTTCATAATGAAACAGGTAAATGCTGTAGCACATTCCGCCAATTGCACAGAGAGCGGGGAGTGATGCAACCCGTTTGCTCAGGTCTCCGCATAGCACCGACACCATGAGCAGACACAGCACCCAGGGCATCAGCAAACGGTCTACCGCCACACTTTCCCGCATCCCGAACATCGCCACCACACACAACAAAGCCACTCCGTCGTTCAATCGTGATGCAATTGGCTGACTTTTCCACCTCGCCACATAAATGTCGGCGAGTAACATTCCCAGCAAAAAACAGGGCAAAGAAAACAACGCCGTGAATCTGCCTCACACATTTCCCGCCGGAAAAAAGAACGGGTAAATCAGCATCACGCTCAACACGACTCCGATCAGCAGAGCGCGTCTCAAAATTGCACTTTGT
>JACMPS010000042.1 GCA_014377395.1 Chthonomonadaceae bacterium | reverse complement strand
GGATGGGATCGTCGTGGCTTATGCGGACGGACACTCGAAATACCTGAAAGTCTCTGACTTTTTAGGAAAATGTCCTCGGCTTGCGGACTACTCCGGCTCTGTACTGCCGAACCCCTCCACCGATCCGACAGGCAAGGACAAGGGCGTAATGGCATGGACAATCGGGGCGGCTCCCACCTGGACGCAACCTTGGCCCTTCTGGGGATTGAATTAGTTTTACCTCAATAAAAGTTAAATCCAGAGAAGCAGGTTCAGCCAATTTTCATAAGACTGAACCTGTTTTTCGAGTTGTTTTCCTCAAGAATTGTTCATATAGGAGCATTATATGCGATTCTATGTTAAAATAAATCCGATTGTGCCTCTTTGTGCTCAAATAGCAAGGGAAGCACAATGAGAGTATCGTATGAGTTTATTTCATGAGGGTTGCAGAGCCTGCGCTTTGCTCTATTTCCAAAGAGGAGAGATTTTGAACAACACGAAGAGACCTATGGGTTTCACTTTGATCGAACTGCTTGTCGTTATCGCCATTATTGCGATCCTCGCCGCTATTCTTTTCCCCGTGTTTGCACAAGCCCGTGAAAAGGCGCGTCAAACCTCCTGTATGTCCAATCTCAAGCAGATCGGTACCGGGGTTTATATGTATGTGCAGGATTATGATGAGAGCTACCCTTTCTCCGATACCACCGTGCCGAATACTCAACCGTCTCCGCTAAACCCCAATGCGACAGGGGCTTTTGCTCGCCGAGTTAATCACTACAAGTGGGAAGCCTGGGTCTTGCCCTACATCAAAAGCACCCAGATTTTCTTCTGTCCGAGCCGCACACGCGACGAAGAGGCGTGGAGCGTTAATGGCGAAATTAAAAACGGGTATGCGATCAATCTGGGAATTACCGGGTCTCCTAACGGAACTTCATTCATTGGAGGAACGATTGCGGGTCTGCAAACTCCTGCGGAAACGTTTATTATTCAGGAACTCTGGAACCAGATTACCTACAACTACAACAATAGTAGTACCCTTTATCCTGCTGCACTGCGTGAGGACTGGGAAGCTTACCTGAAGCCGAACAATGCCGTAGACAAAAAGAGTGCGCCGCACAGCGACGGTTTTGTCTTCGCTTATGCCGATGGACACGCGAAATGGATGAAGGTGGACAACTTCCTCGGTCAGTGTCCCCGCACCTCCGAGTATTCCGCTCCTCGCTTTTCCGGCGGCTTTAAGACCAACCCCGGCGCACAGGTAGGCGTAAATACACGCGCGATTGGGGCGGCTCCGACATGGACACGTCCTTTCCCGCTCTGGGGGCTTAACTAAGTCTGAGGGTGTGTAACGAAATCTCATCCTAAACAATAATAAGATCGGTCTGGTGAACAGAATTCGCCGGACCGATTTTTGATTCCCCGGCAGGATTTCCCCCTTCATTTCTCGCAATAAAGAGATAAGTTTCAGAACAAAACGGGAGTAACAAAGGCTATGCGAATCGCTCTGGTGGGTGCAGGAGGAATGGCATCGGTTCACGCCGGGTGCTACGAAAAAATCAAAAACGCCGAACTGGTAGGAGTGATGGACATTCGACAAGAGGCGGCGGAAACACTCGCCCTAAAGTTCGGTGCAAAAGCCTACACCGATTTCGCGCTAATGCTCCATGAATTAAAGCCGGAGGTTGTGGACGTTTGCACTCCCACTCCCACCCACGCCGATTATGTGTGCGAAGCGGCAAGGTCACAGGGATTGCGTGGCGTCGTCACCGAGAAGCCGATGGGGAGAACTCTGGAGGACTGTGAGCGTATGATCTCTGCGTGTGAAGCCTCGAATGTTCCGCTTTTCGTTGGGCACGTTGTCCGATTTTTCCCTGAATTTCGGGCGGCACACACACAGGTAAAAGCCGGGGCAGTAGGGAAACCCGCCGCAGTTCGTACTCGGCGTGGGGGCGGAATGCCTCGTGCGTGGGAAGACTGGTACGGCGATTTCTCGCAGAGTGGGGGCGTAATCCTCGACCTGATCATTCATGATTTCGATTGGTTACGCTGGACATTCGGTGAAGTCGAGCGGGTGTATGCACGAGGGCTAGGCGAGTCGAAACTTCCGGCGCAAGATTATGCACTCGTCACGTTGCGCTTTAAGAGCGGAGCGATTGCCCATGTCGAAGGAACCTGGAGTGATCCGGGCGGATTTAAGGTGAGTTTCGAGGTTGCAGGGGATGAGGGGTTACTGGAATACAACTTCAATCAGCCAACGAGCGTCCCACTCAAAAAAGCCCTGCACAGTTCCGGCGAAACCAGAGCCGCTGTTGCCATTCCCGAAAATCCGCACAACGAAAACCCCTATCAACTGGAACTAGCGCATTTTCTGGATTGTCTGGAAGCGGGAGTTGCCCCCTCGATCACCGGACAGGACGGGCGTGAGGCGGTGCGAATCGCGCTTGCGGCGATCGAGAGTTTGCAAACCGGAAGCCCGGTGACACTGTGAACGAGGAAAAAATCAGTTCTCAAAATGCACGGTTCGAGGCACGGAAGCGAGGGGAAGGTTGCCCGCTTTGTGATCTTAAACCCGCTGGCGAGATCATTGCAAACGTTTCATCAGGCTCAGTCCGACTTGTAAATGACGCCGATTATCGCGGCTACCTTATCCTAATTTACAAACGTCACGTCGTCGAATTGCATCAACTTAGTCCCGAAGAACGTGTCGAGTGGATTGAGGACATCGCTCTTCTCTCCGAAATCGTGCAGACAATCACCGGAGCCGTAAAAATCAACCTTGCTCTCTATGGAAATCTCGCACCCCATTTGCACTGCCACATCATTCCTCGTACTTTCGATGACCCGGAATGGATCGGACCGCCCATGTTTCGTTCCGACGGGGAACGCCGCCCCCTCCCACCCCACGAGTATACTGCTCTCTCCCATGCGATCAAAGCCGTAGTGGTCTAAAAGTCTGTTGGAAAAGTAGTTAGAGTATTTGCCGCAGGACTAAAGTTCGTGCCCCCTCGCAAACTCCTTCTCAGTCCACGCAGGTGGACTTCGCTTGTCTTTAGCCGGGGAATTTATTCCCCGGAACAAATCATGCAGGCTAAATCATTTTCTAAAAAGAACCCGAAAACGAGACGGAAACACGCCGCCCCTGCTGAAAGCGAGTGCCACTGAACGCCGACTGAAAGTTGATT
This sequence comes from Chthonomonadaceae bacterium, assembly GCA_014377395.1. Lineage (GTDB taxonomy): Bacteria > Armatimonadota > Chthonomonadetes > Chthonomonadales > Chthonomonadaceae > JACMPS01. The sequence goes on along the minus strand of JACMPS010000042.1, from coordinate 18,491 downwards.
ACGGTGCGATCATCGAACAGGTTTTCAACCGTGAAGTTTAGCCCGCCCTTCCCCCGCAGAAGGCGCAGACCCGTTCCGAAACGCAGGTCTACTCGTGTGCGAGGGACACGCAGAGTGCTTGGAGCGATAGGGCTACTCGCCAATCCACTTCCATGATTGATTGTCAGAGACGCGGACGCCCCGCTTTTCCACGTATACCCGGCGTCAAATCCCACCGTGTTTCGCTGGTCGTGATCGTTAAAGTTCGGCACGTTCGCCCCGGTATTGTCCAACCCATTCGGACGTGCAATCGAGTATGAATAATTGAGTGCAAGATTGAAACCCACCCCTCGTCTCGGCGTAATCTCATAAGCCGCCTCGATGCCGTGAACCCCTCCTATTTGCAAGTTCACCGCCGAGTAAAGCCCGATCTGACTTCCCGGAATCAGCAAGCCCGTGTCCACCTGATTGCTAATCTGCTTCACGTAATAAGCAAGGCTGAACGTCTGCCCCTCCCCAATGCGCCGTTCCACACTGAGATCGTATTGGTCGAGCAGTTCCGGCTGAATAGGCTGCCCCACAATCGCACCCTGTGCAAGCGGAGGGGTGTTGAAAAGGCGGTTGTAGGACATCCGAGCCGTCGTCACTCTGTCGGCGGCATACGAAAAGTTCAGGCGCGGCGAGAGCGTATTCACGTTGACAAGAGACTGCCCGATGTTCTGTGCTTGCTTGTACCAGTCGGCGCGTAACCCGTAGTTCAGTGTCAGGCGACGCGACAATCCCCATGTGTCCTGTGCATACGCTGCCCGGTAAAAGCCGGAACGATGCACCCGCAGTGTCGGCGAAATCCCCGAAGTTGGCGTGTAAATCGGGTTGTTGTTGACATCGAGAACCGGGCTACCTGCCGCGCCCATTTGCATCACACCCTCTGGAGCGAGACCGGGCGAAAGTGCCGCCAACTCATTTAGTGCGAGTTGACTTCCTGGAATAAGATTGTAAGTCTCTTCGCCGTTCTGATCATCCGCCACAAAGCCCACCTTAAACTCATGCGAACCGATCTTATGCGTCAGGTTTCCATTCAACTGAACGTGATGAATGTTGCGGGTTGACGTAGGGTTGAACTCAATGGAATTGTCTACGGGAAGCGCGAGAAGGTTCACGGCGGGATTGCCGTTGTGCAAGTCCTGTCCCGCATGAAGAAGCGTGAGGGCGAACGTCCCGGAAGTCGCGTTCGCAAGTTGTCTTCGCCAGGATAGCGTTGCAAATTCGCTGACTTCGCGCTGAGTGATGTCCTGCCCTGCCGCCTGTTGAGAGGGGAGAGGGAGCGTTTGTGCGCCGAGTGCGTTTCCGTTATCCGCCGTCACGTCTGGGCGCGAACCGTCTGCGTTTCGCAAGCCGAGAAAGCCGAACCCCTGTCCTGCCGAAGCGAAAGAAAGAGGTAATCCGGTGCGATTCGAGATTTGGAGTGTGTCCGGGTTACGGCTGAGCGTGAGCGTCAGCGTATCGCGTTTGCCAGGATTGTAACGTAATTTCGTGAAATAGCTCTGGCTCGATCCGGCATTGTGCGCGGTCTGATTGTCGGGCTGTTGTGGCTCGATGTAGTTCAAGGAGCGCGTCACTCCCAGATCAATGACGTAACTCGCGTACTTCCCCAGAGCGCCAATCGTGGTGAGACCGCCATTCGTCGTTCTGTAATTGCCCACCTCAAAGCCGAGATCGGTGTGGCTTTTACTCGCTCCGGGTAGAGTGGAAATGTTGAGTACGGCGGCAGTTTGTCCTCCGAACTCCGGTGCAAACCCGCCCGTGAGAATTTCAAGACGCTGGATTGTGGAGGGAACAACGACGGAACCCTGCCGCCCGGAAAGCGTGTCGGGCAGGGGAACACCGTCCACGACATAGGTGAGGTCGGCGTGTTCCCCCCGAACGTGCTGTTGTCCGGCGGAATCGGAGGCAACTCCTGTCGTTCCTTCGATGACGCGATTGATCGAGCCACCTACGCCCGCCTTTTGCTCGATCTTGCTGTTGTTGAGGGTCGTGCCGGGTGAAGTCGGATTGGCACGTTGCGGGATGATTCGCGTTGCCGTCACCTTAATGAAAATCTCTTTGACGGGCACCTGCCCCTGAGTTTGGGGCTGGAGGGTGATGCTCGCTCCAACGGGGATCGAAATGAGCGTGGCTTCCTCTTCCGTTTTCATGGGGTCGAGGCTCCACGTCGTCAAGTTGAAAACGGAGGTGGAGCCGGGCTTGAAAAGGGAGGTGAAGAGCGTTTGAGGGACATTGCCGGATGGTGTGTTCTCGACAACGACGCATCCCCCGGTGATCGGCTGACGAGTGGCGGGATCAACCACCACAAAGCGGACGCACCCGAGTCCGTGTGCCTGTAGGCAAGGCAAAAGCAGAAAGGCGGACAATCCAAGTTGTACCTGGAGTCCTCCCCGAAAAGGGTGTCGGTTATGGGTCATTTGATCAACTCACCGTAAATTCTATGTGAAGGCGAACGCGGCTTTCTATTGGCTGACCATCGCGGGTTGCAGGCTTAAAACGCCACTTTTTTGCGGTCTCGAGAGCCAATCTGTCCAGTTCATCATTGCCTGTTGACTGCGCGACTTTCACCGTGTTGGGTTTGCCGTCCACCCCGACAACAAACTCTGCGATAAAGGTTTTGTCGAGTGCTTCCGAGCGCAATTCATCGGGGAGCGTGGGTTGAGGCGAAAAGGTCGCGTCGGCTTCCGTCAAAAATGCGGGCTTTGAGGGCACGGGGACAGGCTTCTGCTCTTCCACTTCGGGCGCGGGTTTCGGCTCAGTGCGGGGTAGGGGTTGCGGCTTCGGCTCGGTAATTGAGGGCTTTTTCTCAGGCTCCGGGTCGGGTGCTTTGATCGTTGGCGGTGTGATGTCCGTCTTCTGAGAGGGAAGTTGTCCCGCCGTGCCGCTTCCGTTTGCGTCTACCGTTGGCTCACCGTCTACCGCTCCACCGGGCGTGTTGCCGTTAGAAGCCACTACCTTTGGCTGATTTAGATTGCTCTTTGCCGCCGCCTGATGCGTGTGGGGCGTGGTGGTCTTCCCTTTGCGTGCCGTGTGTGCGGGCTTGTGCGGCTGAGGGTTTTTCTTCACCTCCGGCGGCTTTTTCTCCGCGACAGAGGGGGGAAGCGTGACAAGTCGCGCCTCGATAAACTGTTGCTGAATCTTCTTGAACGCTCCGAATTTTGCCAGAACGGGCAGGGCGATGACGTGCGCGAGAAGGGAAATACCGAGGATACGCCCCAGAAGGGGATTTTTTTGTCGTCTGCGTGGCATAGAAACTTCTCCCTTTCTTCTAGGAGTGATCCGTCGCAATGGCAAAGCGTGTCACCCCCGCTTTGCGGGATTCGTCCATTGCGGAGACAACCAGTCCGTGCATCACACGCTTGTCTGCATTGATGATCACCAGATTGTTCGCCCCGACTTTCAGGGCTTCCAGTCCGGTTTTCAGGGTCTCCAACGTGGTGGGTACAGTGTTCAGGAAAATGCGGCTGTCAGGCATAATTGTGATCGTCACATTTTGCGACGAATGTTCGTTGGAGGTTGAGGCTTTAGGCAAGTTGACGGGCAAGCCGGATTGCACCACCATTGCAAGCGACGCCACCATAAAGAAAAAGAGCAAAAACATCATCACGTCAATCATGGGAATGACGATGATTTCGGCGTCTTCGGTGGACTTGCGGCGGGCGATATTGACACGTTTACGCATGGGCATAAGGGTTTTCTTCTCTTTTTGTTCGGTTGAACATTTCCGGTTGAAATCGTAAATCTCCGTTTTTCGGAGGGGTTCAGTCAATGCGTCCGGTCAGAAAGTTCACCAGTTCCGCGCCATAAAATTCCATATCCTCGGTGATCTTGCGGGATTGATTGGTGAAGTAGTTGTAGAAAACAAAGCCCACGGCGGCAAGTGTGATTCCGGTTGCCGTTGAAATGAGTGCTTCCGAAACGCCTCCAAGAATGGCGGTTGGATTGGAAAGACCCGCTTCGGAAGCGATGCGAAACGCGGAGATCATCCCCGCAATCGTACCGAGCAAACCGAGCAGAGGGGCGATATTGATGATCGTCTTAATCACAGGAAGGTTGGCATCCAAGAGAGGGATTTCGTTGGCGGCTTCCTGTTCGAGTGCCATTTCAATGGCGTCCGCAGAGCGATGCGCGTTCTTCAATCCTCGTGAGAACATTCGGCTCACGCAACCGGGCATACTCTCACAAAGAGCGCGTGACTGCATGATTCCCTTTTCGGAACCGCCGTCATAAACCGATTTAACGCCGTCCAGCAGGGTATCGCCGTCCACTCCGGCTTTGCGATAGGAAATAATGCGTTCGATAATCAGTGCGATCATCAAAACGGAACAGAGGATCAGCGGGTACATCATGACGCCGCCGCCCTTGATAAATTGAAAGATTCCAGACATGAAAAAGGGGTCTCCTGACACGGAAATAAAGGGTAATCATTGAGAACAAGCCACAATAAAACGCAACGAATCACAGATGGAGTTGGCGTGTAAGGGTGTGACAATGAAGACAGGTGAGACAAAAGGGTCTCAAAGAGCGAAAAGGGTGTCAGGAAATCGGGGGCGCACGGGGGATCAGCAAATTGCGGAGCGGCAAAGCAAGAGGCTGAGATGCCTCGACAGCGAGTAGTAAGGGAGTACGAGAGTAGGTGATGACCTCTGACAGGGTAGGAGTGAGATCACCGTAAAGGGCAGTAGGTGTGTGGTCGAGAAGACAGACGACGCAAGTTTCAGAAACCGTGCCGCCGTTATGTGAACTTGTGTGCGTCCATCCGTGCGAAAGGTGAACGGACAAAAAGAGAAGTGTCCACAGCAGAGTCAAAAAGGCAAGGTAGCGTCTTTTTTGCGGCATTGAGCGTTCGGCGATACTTTCAGGGCTTCTCTCAAGTGTAAGAGGAAACATGAAGAACAAATCGTTCTGCATCTCCTCTTACGGAAAATCGACGAGATTTATTTGATGTTAATTATACCTCACATTGAAGACCTATCTTGTCCCTTAGCGAAAGCCGAAACCTTCTCTTTGACCGCAGGAATAAATTCCGCGCTCGGAGGCGAGTACGCCCCGTGTCCTTCGGACACCACACTTGTCCTTCTGAGATTTCCCTTTGCGCTAAGGGACAAAATAAGACCCTGAAGAGAGGAGGTAAATGCTCAGGGGGCAAGCCATCCTTTCTCTCTAAAAGGGTGTTGAAAAAGCCTTTGCTCAAAGCGAAATCCGCCGGGTGATGTATCCGAGTTTTAGCCAATTCGGGGGCGGCACGGGGCGCGGAATTTATTCCTGCGGTAAATGCACCACATTAACGTATCCGACCCCCTTTAATAAGAGAGGAGCGGGTTCGGCTTGGTAGCGGGGTTCAGTTTCCAGAGCGTGAGTTTAACCAGTCGCGCCTCGCCTCCCTTTGCAAAGAGGGAAACCTTCTGGCTTTCGGGGTTAGGGAAGATAAGTTCGGAAAGAACCGTTTCGCCGTCATTCCCAAAGACTTCGACGGAAGACGTGTCCACGAAAAGGTGAAGTTTAATCCAGGTGGGATCGGCTTTCATCGTTGTGGAATGGCGTGTTGCAAAGTCCGGGTGAAAGTCGGACTCGCCGGAGTGGGTGCGATCCACAAAGAGTTGGGAGTTGATTACGTCGTATCCGATCAAGGTTTCCTCGTTGTCCCCGCCGCGCACGCTGATTCCGACTTCCGTTGCGGCTCTTACTTCAAAGATCACTTCGATTTCAAGGGCGGAACCCCATGTGGAAGGGGACAGCACAAGAGGCTTCGTGGGGGAAAAGAGGATGTTTCTGCAGGTGTGTGCCGAGGCTCTCAGCGTTTTGAGTTGAGGGACAGGCTTCTGGATGAGTCGCAAACCTTCAGGCGTCCGTCGCAAACTGAGGACACGAGGCAGGGTGAGGACGTTGCGCCAGGGAGTAGTTGGCACGGTGTTGGCGTATTGCCAGTTGCTCATCCAGCCGATCCAATAGCGTTCGCCCTCTGCACCCGTCCTCCCTGACCAGGAAACTGACGCATAATTGTCCTTCCCTCCATCCGCCCACAAAATTTTATCGGACGGATTGTCATTGTGAAAGGTGGTTCCGTCAAACTCACCGATAAAGTATTCTCCGCCGGAACCGCCCATCGGATGCCCGCTCCCCATGCCAACATGAAGCACCCATTTCTGTGTTCCAGGTTCGTTCTCAATAGGAAGAGAGAACAGATCGGGACACTCCCAGTTCGATTTCTGATCATCGGGAACGCCTGAAGACCCGAACTCACTCAGTAAAGTCCAATCTACAAGGTTAGGCGAACCGTAAAACCGTAGTCGCTTCTCCGCTGCTTTTGCAACGACCATAATCCATGTCTCGGTGGGGGCGTGCCAGAACACTTTGGGATCACGGAAGTCCGCTTCCCAAGCGATCACAGGGTTGAGGGAGTATTTCTTCCACGTTCGTCCTCTGTCGAGGCTGTAGGCGAGGCACTGACTTTGCATCTCATCGGCGGTGCGGTGTCCGGTGTAAATGGCGACTAAGGGGTGGTGTTGCCATGTCCCGAAACCGCTTGTGTTCTTTGTGTCGGCGACGGCGGAACCGGAGAAGATCATCACGCCTTTCTCTTCTTCCAGGGCGACGGGCAGGTGTTCCCAGTGAACGAGGTCACGGCTGACGGCATGGTTCCATCCCATGTGTCCCCAGGTGTTCCCGTGCGGATTGTACTGGTGAAAGAGGTGATATTCTCCCTTGTAGAATAGCAATCCGTTGGGATCGTTCATAAAATTGCGGAGGGGGGTGTAGTGGTAGAGCGGGCGATAGCGTTCTTGCCCGATAAGTGGTGGCGGCATGGGTGAAGGTTGTCCTGAAACTTGGGTTGATGAGAAGGTTTCTGAAATTTCATTCTACCTGACTTATTCTACAAAGTGAGTGAAAGCGATGAGAAAATGGATCACTCTCGAAGGGTAGAATAAGTCAGGGACAGCGATAGGGAGCAAACAGGATTCATTTAGGCTCATTTTGTTCTCACAGACCTCCCCAAAGGTAAAACAGATGAAAAAACAAACGATACTAATAGTGCTGATGATGCTTGTTGTCAGTGCCGCACTTTTGTTTCATATCTGGGAGGTCAACACACGAGCAAACGGTATTTGGGATTAGGAGCGACTCTTGTCTTGAGTCCACGCAGGTGGACTTCGCTTGTCTTTAGCCGGGGAATTCATTCCTTGGTCTCTCCAAAACGCCTTCATCACCCCCGAATTGATTCCCCTGATTGCTCCCGTATCCGATGATAAGAGGACGAAAAGGCGGTTCAGGCTTGCAAAAGGTTTACAGCAATCGGCGAGGCTAACGCTTTCATTCTTTGAGACTACTCGAACATTGCCCCGGCACAATCTCCGTAAAGCCAATCAAGAGCGCGATTTTACCCACAACCTATTGGACATCGCCCGGAGTTTTGATTTTGTAACTTTTACCGTGTGTCAATCACGCCTTTTCCCTGTATACTAAAAAGACTTGTTCTCATTTTTTTGTACATTCTCGGAAACGGTGGCACTTCCGGTCAATGCCACATTTCAACACTGTTTTTCAATCCAGTAATCTCTGGGGCGGTTTGCTCGACATTATTTTCGTCACCTACCTGATCTATCGGCTACTAATCCTTGCACGGGGAACGCGAGCCCTCCAGATTTTAGGAGGCTTTGTCACGCTTGCTTTTGCTCTCTTTGCTTCCGCGAAACTCCACCTTGACACGCTCAATTGGATGCTCCGTCAGATTGTTCCTTTGGGACCCGTCGCCGTCGTTATTTTGTTTTACCCGGAACTTCGTCACGCGCTGGAAGAGTTTGGTCCCCGGTTCTGGAGTAAGGGACTTGGCTTGCTGAATCGGGAAGATCTCTCGCAGATGATCGCCCAGGTTTCCGAAGCCGTAGGAACGCTGGCGGCGGAGAAAACAGGAGCCTTGATCGTTTTCGAGCGTCAGACCGGATTAGATGAGGTGATTGCCAACGGAACTCTAATGGACTCCGAGGTGACCCGCGAACTGCTGGCGACCCTGTTCTACAAAGGGACGGCATTGCATGACGGTGCGGTGATTGTCAGGCACGGGAAAATTGCCGCCGCCGGCTGTGTGCTTCCCCTGACGGATCGTCCCAGAGTAGATGCGGCAGTGCATACCCGGCACAAAGCGGCTCTGGGAATGTCGGAAAATTCCGACGCGGTTGTGGTGGTTGTCTCTGAGGAAACGGGAACAATTTCGATTGCCGTAGACGGAAAATTGCAACGCGGATTTCGCAAAGAAACCTTAAAAGAAAAATTATTGGTTCTCTTGCCGACAACTTCGCAGAAGAAAAAGGCACGGTAAATGCCCTCTCCCCTCACCTCACAAGAAGTAAAACGCACCTCTGTAAGCCTGTGGCGGTCTCTCCTCAGAAAAGTCAGAGCGAATTTCCCTCTGAAACTGATTTCACTTGCCTCAGCAATCGTGCTTTACTTTTACGTACAATCAGAGCGAAATCCAATGATCGCACGAACACTGGTGGCGACGATCTCGAAAATCAATGCCCCTATCGATGTCGAAATTGAGACGGAGCCTCAGCAAGTTCTGGTTAATATCACTGGTTCACGGCAGATCGTCGAACGCCTGAAAGACGGCGACGTTCGGGCAATGCTCGATCTGAAAGGGGTGATCGCCAACGATGTGCGAACCGTTTCCCTTCCTCTTAATGCAACGATCCCGGCACTTTCTGAGGAAATGCGTCACGAAGTCGTCATTGAACTCCAGACATTGCGCGTTAAAGTGACGCTCTATCCACCTGTCACACGCACTCTGTCGGTACACGCGAACTATCCAAAAGAGCCACCTGCCGGATTTAAGTATGGACAGCCTGAAGTGCGCCCCGGGAACGTGAAAATTTCCGGGCGTGCCGATTTTGTCAACTCCGTGGATCACCTTGTCGTTAACGCCGCTCCTAATGACACTGGAGCGAAGATCGAGGGCGAGTTTAGTATTCTGGCACTGGACAAAAAGGATAATCCGGTAGAAGGTGTGACGCTAAACCCGGCGCGAGTACGGGTTTATGTTCAACTTGTCGAAGATTTACCTTCCAAGATTATACCGATTTCGCCGGAGATTCCTGATCAGCCTCTTCCTCCATATTCCTTGAGCGATATTACTTCGACGCCGCAACAGGTAAAAATTATGGGGCGACCGGGCAGGCTCGAACAAATCTCAACACTGAAGACGGAAGTTGTCTCGGTGCGGGACATGACACAAACGCAGGTGCTGATTGTCAACCTGATTATTCCTCCGGATATTACCGTCAGAGATGCGTCGGACAAACCTGTAACGACGATCAAACTACGTATCGAAATCCAAAAAACGGAGCCGGAGCCAACTCCGAAAGCGACCCCCGCGCCTGCTCGCCCGCCAGAGAAGAAAAATGGCGGATAGTTTACAGGCACTAAGTGGAAACCTGACCGGAAACATCACCGTGGCGCAGATTCTTCGCCCTGCAAGGGGCGGAATGAAGCGTCATGTCGAAGGACTAATTGCCACCTCTGAAAAGACAACGCATCTATTATTTGCCCCCCCTGGGGTGCTGAACGAGTTTCAACAATCTCGTAATCGTGAAATTGCGGCTCTTATTCCGCTCGATATTTCCGCTCGCCCCAACCCTCTCCGTGATAGGCTTCAAGCACGTCGCCTCTCAAAGCAACTGCGAGACAGCAAATGTGAAATCGTTCACGCTCATGGGATTCGCGGCGCAATGATCGGTGTTCCTGCGGCACGGATCGCGGGACTTCCGGTTATTGTCACGCTTCACAATCTGCTTTCTCAAAGTACCGTTCAACGACTTTTCCTTCAGAATGTCCTTAAAAAATCGAATCAAATCATTACCGTCTCCGGGGCAATCGCCGACCAAATAAATTATTTGCGACTTGCAAATCCACCTCAGATCATTCCAAATGGCGTAGATACTTCAGAGTACGGACGCCTTATCTACTGCGATTATTTACGCCAGGAGTATAAGATTAACCCGAAAAGCAAGATTATCATGGGAGTCGGGAGGCTTGAAAAAGAAAAGGGATTCACGTTGCTGGCGGGTGCTTTCAATCAATTGCGGGGGAGAGCAGGGAATGTCGTGTTCGTTTTGGTAGGAGAAGGTACGGAACACGGCACACTTTTACGTTTTGCGGAAGAGCGAAACGATGTGGTTCTGACCGGACAACTCAAGGATGTACGTCCACTAATGAGTTGTGCGGACTTAGTCGTGATTCCTTCGCGCTCAGAGGGACAGAGTCTTGTCGCTCTGGAGGCAATGGCAAGCGGAGTTCCCGTCATTGCTTCAAGGGTTGGGGGCCTCCCTGAGACATTGGGTGAGGAGATGCAAGAAGCACTTTTCAACCCCGAAGATGTACAGGATTTAACACAGAAAATGATACAATTTATGACGGATGAGCCTTTGAGAGAGCGTCACAAAGAACTAGGTCTGGAGCGTGTCAGAGAGCATTACGAATTAAAAGACCAGATCCGCAAAGTGGAAGCCGTCTATTCTAAGTTGGTAGAGCGCAAAAAATGAGCGAAGAACGGGACTGGATCATTTCTGCGCGTGAAATAGGAATCAGTCTGGATAAAAAGGCAATCTCCCTTTTCGAGCGTTACGCGCAAATGCTGGAAAAGACAAATCAATCCCTCAATCTGACCCGCGTTCCCCCCGAAGATTATGGAACCCGGCATTTTCTGGATTCGTTATTGTTGCTTCAGTTCTATTCTTTCGATAGGCAAAACAGGAGCGTGCTGGATGTCGGAACCGGGGCGGGGTTTCCCGGTCTTCCTCTTGCAATCGTCACGCCGCAAGCACAATTCACATTGATGGATGCGACCCGTAAGCGCCTTATTTTTCTCGATGACGTTATCGCGGAACTCGGCTTGCAAAACGTGAAGACGTTTCATTCTCGTGCTGAAGACGCCGCACAACTCAAAGCGCATCGGCAACAATACGATCTGGTGACCTCTCGTGCTGTGGCACCTTTGGAGCGGCTGATCGGGTGGACACTCCCTTTTGTTCGGGTGGGTGGGGTGGCGGTTGCTTACAAGGGTCAACTCACGGACGAGGAGATTGCACAGGCGGAAAGCATACTGAAAAGTGAAAAGGGTAGCCTCCTGCGTGTTGAGGAGACTACCCTTCCGGCGACTGATGCCATTAGAAAATTTATGTTCTTCGGCAAAATCTAGACTATTTCGTCTGCTTGAGTGTAACGATACGGTCTATCGGCGTATTTGCATAAGTTTCCGTTTTGCCATTGCGCCATTTCACTGAAACCGTTACCGGCTTATCACTTTTGCCTAAACCGAAGTGAACGCGCAGGTCGGAGGCGGACATATAAGAACCGTCTGCCGCACAGCGATGCACCATTTTTCTTCCTTCCGCCTCAACTGTCGCCATCGCGCCAATCGCCAATTTGTTAAAGCCAGAGCCCTCCAGTTTGACGGAGAGCCAGTGATTCTTTTCCGGTGCGATGTTATGAAGTAGAAGAGGGACACCCTCGCTATCTACCACAAGTGCATCGAGTTTGCCGTCATTATCGTAGTCCCCAATGGCAAGCCCCCGCCCGACTATCGGTTTTGTAACCTCGGCACTCATACTTGCGCTGACTTCCGTGAAAAGTTTGCCCTCTTTGTTATGGAGAAACTGAGTCTCTTCACGATATTTTGCGGTTTTGTCCAGTGCATCAATGTTGTCCTGAACGTGACCATTTGCAATCACGAGATCAAGCCAGCCATCGTTGTCAAAGTCGGTAAACTTATATCCGAACGCCACATGAGGAATTGTCCTTTCCGCAATACCGAGCGGTGCCGATTTGTCGGTGAAGTACTTTCCCCCTTCGTTTCGGTAAAGCGATTTCGTTTCCTGCTGGAAGGTTGCAACAGCGAGATCAAGCCGCCCATCGTTGTCGTAGTCGCCCCAATCCGTCCCCATGCCCCCATGAACCGAGCCGTCATTGTCTACGGAAGTGCCGCTCGTCGTTTTTAGATTGACGAATTTGCCTTTCTCAAAGTACAATAAATCGCCTCGAACCTCATCATTTGCAAGGGCAATACTTTGATTTCCGCTATCGTCGAAGTCCGCAATGGCAATTCCCAGTGATTTACCCTCAATGTCCAATTTCCTTTCATTGCCTGTAGGTTGTGTGACCGTAGGAAGCCATTTAGTTGTGACATCTACAAACTTTCCACTTCCTATATTTCTATAGATCATGGGCTTTTCAGGGGCATAATATCGGGGTCCGCAGGAGGAAGGAGTTCCGCTGAAATCACAGAGTTGAGGCTTCGTGTTTGCATCGAACTTCACATAATTGCCGATATAGAGATCGAGTTTGCCGTCACCGTCAATGTCCGCAAAGGAAGCGGCAGTCGCCCATTGTTGCGGCACAATCCCCGATGCCTTCGTTACGTCAGTGAAGGATTTGCCCCCCTTATTGTGAAGCAAAATCCCACCGCGATAAGCCGTTAGATAAAGATCGGGACGCCCATCCCCATCAATGTCACCGACTGCCACGCCAAGAAAGTGTCCTTTTAATTTCGCCATCCCCGTTGCTTCAGAAACATCGGTGAAATGACCTTTGCCGTCTCCCTTATAAAGAGCGACACGCGGTCCAACCAGCAGAATGTCAAGGTTGCCGTCGCCATCGTAGTCGACGAACGCACAACCGTTTCCAATCGTTTGCAAAATCGTTAAGGGGCGTTTGCCTTCGATTGTCCATTTATAGTCTAACCCTGATTTTTTCGCGACTTCCTCGAAATAAGCAGGAGCGTCCGTCTTGGAAATCGGCGTCACCGTGACCTTGCCGGGTGGGTCAATCGCCGCAGGAGGGGCAGTGGGACAACCGTGCAGACCCGGCAAAAGGAGTATGAGTGCCAGCATGATGTTTCGATGCGTTTTCATAAAGTGCTTTCTTTGCGGTGCTTCTTTGCACCTCATTCCAAAAAAAATAGGAGATAAATAAAGCGAGAGAAGACAAAGCAGAATGCCTTCGGTGGCATTATAAAGGAAAGCGAGGGTAAATGTCAAGAGGTGCAGAAACTCATTAGAGTTTTTTGCTTACCCGCTTACTTCCCGCAACAATTCATCGGCGTTTGTGTCCGTTGTTCCCTGAGAAGGGCGCAAAAGTGAGGCTCCTGCTTCCTCCGAAGGGCGCAAAAGCACGTTCGCCTCTGCCTGTTTCTTCTGACGGACTTCGATTGCGGTGAGGGCAAGACGGGCGGCGTCTCGTGCCTTGCGGGTACGCTCATTTGATCCCGGTTCGGTGTTCGCCATGCCTTCAAGCGCGGGAATCGTGCGGGCGGAACCGTAAACGCTCAGCACCTTCATAATGAGAGCGGCGAGTTCGATGTCATAAAAGTCCAGTTGCTTGAGTAGGACGCTACTGTATTCTTCGTTCCATTCGGCGGAACCATCAAGGGGGACATGAGGCAACAATTTTTTGACGGCGACACGCACAAGACGATAAACCTGTGAGTCGTTCGGATTGTCCGTCATCATCGCAAAAGCAACGGAGAGCAAGCGGGGTTCGTCAGAGGTGGAAACGACTTCCGCCATTGCTTCACGCCCGACGGAAGGATTCAGTTTGTAAATGCGGTAGCCGCACCACGCACTCAATCCGAACGATAGAAACGTGATCACGGGAATGTGCGCCGCCATGCCGACCGCCCACATTGGGAAACTGATCGCGGGCATGGGAATGAAAGCACGACCGATTTGCTTCATCTGTGCGCGGTACTGCTCCGACTCATAGTGAGCGAGTGCCAGCAGAGTCTCCGTCGGCAATACACGGGCTTCGGCAATGGCGACACTGCGTGTCTTCTCATCTTTACTATTCAGGCGACGATAAAACGAGGCGTTATCAAGAGGGACAATAAGTTCTTCCATACCTCTATTATACCCGCCTATTTGCGAGGTGGAGTCTCGGATTTTGTTTTAGGAAGACGGGTAACTGTGGGATGTTGGCTGTACGACTGCCTGTAAGATTGTTGCTCACGTTGACGGGCTTGCTCGAAGAAATCCTTTCCGTAGCGTCGTTCGATTTCTGACCTCATGATTTCGTTGTAACCATCGATCTCAGCCATTTCTTTCCCGCCCAGCATACACCCGTAACTCTTTGTCCTCGTGATAGGATAATTTTTCTCAAGAAACTCAATTCCAACGCCGTATACTGACCATCCTCTGCCATACGTAATGAGACCCAGCCGACCCGCCTTGATTTCTTGCCTCGCCTGATTTTGCCACTTCCGATAAATGGCTTGAACTTGGAGCGTAGTTCTGATTTCGCGGATTGCTTCGGCTTCTTGCTTCACATTGTGCGTCCGATGTGCATTCTGCTGGATTTCTTTCAAGGCAACAAGTGCTCTATTGTAGTTTTCGCCGTTTGAGTTTTGTTGAGACCGGATTTGAATCGCTTCACGAACTGCGGGAGACGGCTGAACACGAATGATCCTGGTCTTCCGTTGTGCTTGACTCAGGCTAGCCGGGGCGGTTCCCTCTAAGATCAACAGGGTAAGCGGAATGCTTCTCAGGAATAATTTCGTGAGTTTCATCATTGTCTTTTTTTGTTCCTACCGTGAAGGGAGAGGTGTCTCAGTGGATTTCGAAGAAGAATCGGTCTCTTTCGTCTTCTGTCTTTCCTCTTCTTTAGCACGGTCATGCACTTTCGCCAGAATGCCTTTTCCGTAGCGACGTTCGATCTCCGTCATCATCGTTTCATTATAGCCGTTCACCTCAGCAATAGTTTCCTCCGTCATCATGCAACCATATCCCCGTGCCTCCCCGATGTGATATTTTGTACGCAAAATATCATCGTACCTGCCATGTCCTCGTCGGGTATAACCGTACTGTTTGAGGGCAAGGCGTCCCGCCCTGATCTCACCTTTTGCCTTTGCTTGCCACTTTCGATAAACCGCCCTGATTGAGAGGGTACGCTCGATCTCGGAAACCGCCGCCTTTTCCCGCTTTTGATCACGCGCTTGCTGTGCGTTTCGTTGCTCCGCCCGTAACAGGTTGAGTGCCTGGGTATAGTTGACCCCTTTCGGCTTTATAAAATGGCGTAACACTCGCGCTCTTGACAGAGGATCGGACGTATCCTCCACTCGTGCCTGAACCGAGAGCGAAAGAAAATTTCCTCCCGAAAGCAAAGCACCGACAACTACACACAAAACCCTGGTTTTTGTAAATTTTAGCATTGAGTTCCCTTTGAGAAGTTAGACGGCGTGCGCTGGAAGCAAATTACAGGATTAGGGATTAGTTTGAACTCATCGTTATTCGAGGGCGTTTGTCAAGGGCTTGAGCAAACTCTCTTACTCATTTTCTGTGTCCGAAGGACACACAGCACTTGTGCTACTGAGACCCGGATTTCAATCCGGGGTTTTCAGAATTTCTTTGCATTTTGTCTTTCAATCTGTGTTCATCGGTGTTAATCTGTGGATAAACCCTGTGTTTTCTCCTCCGTGATCAGGGCTATCTTTTGTCCGATGTGGAGACGGTGACGAGCGATAAACCCGCTTCGCGCTTCGAGGGTGGTACGGACGTGACGACGAAAGAAAACAAATCGGAATGGGCGCACCTTCTCGTTCAGGGCAAGAATGACGCCGCTTCGATCAAGGGAAATGACATCAATCGTATACTTCATGCCGAGCGTGTGAATCCCGTTGCAGGGCTCAAGCCAGAGGACTTCGTTTTCGGCAAGGGGCGGAAGAGTGAGTAATCCAAAGGCGCGTTTTCGGGGCGTGTCTGCGATCAGGACACGCCCCGTAAGTGTTTTTTGAGTTTGCAGATCAATCAGTCTGTGAGAAGACAGAAGTTTGCCCCCGCTGGTCCAAAAAGGGTTTGATCTCTTGTTTAGACCTTTCGATTTGCTCGGCGGTGTAGATAACACTTCCTGCATACCCCAGCAGTGCGAGTGCAAGGACGGGGACGCCCATTGCCTGAAAGTGCAATAGCCCACCCGACGCCATGGGTTGCCGTTTTGTCCTTGCGTAGATCGAGCAGAACAAAAATAGGAGTACGAAAAATCCTAGGATACACCCCGTTGTCAAAGCAATCGCGGGCAGGGGAACAATCCTCAACACCGTAACGGTGACATTTTGAGAGGTGTCCATCATCTCATAGTCAACGGAATTGGAGGCGTAAGAGCCAGAGCCTGTCCAGAGCGAAACGCTCACATAAATGCCGATGCAAAGAACGAAAACACCCGCCCCTGCTGCCATAAATCTTCCCGCCACCTGAAACAACTGAGACATATTGGCGTTTGAGCGAGTGAGACGCGGCAGGAACAGCAAAAATCCCGTCAATGCCCCGGCAAGAAAAGTCATCATTCCCGGAGTTTCCGAAAGACAAATCCCCATCAGAGAGAGGCTCACGAGCAGAACGCCAAGTGCGATGCCTCCGAGCAGAAATGGCGTGAGCAGAGGCAAGCGATAATCTCCAAATCGTTTTCGGTGCAGAAAGAGCGACGCACACCCGAAAAATCCAAGTGCCACGCATATCCCCGCCAGAGTCAACATTCCTGCGCCCTGAAGAGCTGCAATAGTCAGGCTATCGGAAAATCCGTCCCATCCCTGCGGTGCGTTGCTGTACTCAGAGGTGAGCAGGGGGTGTTCAAGCAATTTTTTCACAGTCCGGCTTTCCTGCGAAAAGCCTTTTGCTTTCAGGTAGTCCGCGTAGAAAAGAACCCGCGACTCGATAGGTTCCTTTACCTCCTGTTGGGTTGTTTTATTTTTTTGCGGACGCGATTTCCCTTCCGGCTTTGTCAGACCAATGGTAAGGAAGGATTTCGGGGTTAACGAAAAAGCAAGATTATCCTTCGAGTTCGCCATTTTAATTCCGATGGACACCAGGTTTATGCGAAGATCAAAACCCGCTTTCACGTTTCCCGCCAGTTCGTAGTTGGCAGCGTGTGTCCTTACCGCGCTTGCCACCTGGGAAAGCAGAAAGGAGTTGGAATAGAATTGGTTTGACTCAAGCAACATCCGACTAGAGGGAGAGATCATTCCCTGGTTGCGTTGAAGGGATTGCACCTCTCCCAGACTTTCCTTGTCCGCATGATCGTTCCATACCGAGCAGAAAGCCGCACGATGTACCTCAGTGAAAGCCGCCTCGTAATCTGGTTGCGTCAGCTCGATCAACGCACTCTCTAACGCGAAATAGCCGTTGTCCGGCTCAACACGTTCGCCGTTTTTGATTGCACTTCGCATAGCTTTTACAAGTGAGGGCGGCACGGCAAGAAGGGGGGTGGAATTGTCGGGCTTTCCCGGAGTTGTCGAATGTTTGGTGGCAACGGGAGCAACCCTCAAGCGAAAAGAGGTCATGGCACGCAGAAATCCCGCCTGAACATCTGCACGATCCGGGTAACGTGAACTCAGAGCGATCAATTCAGTTTCCTGTGGGAAAAGTGGCGCGTCCGTTTTCGTGTTGAAACTTCCGGTGGGTAATTTCTTCGCCTGTGCAATGAGTTCCATTGCATCAGGGGCAGATTTCAGAGGGACACCTGAGTCAACAAGACGGGTGATTGGGTTGCCGGGTGGAAGCAAGATTGCGACTTCGCCCAACATCACACGCCGTGTCTGTGAAGTGAGCAACAACCCGAAAACCGCACCGAGTGCCAATCCGAGGAAACTCCACGAAAGGCGACGGCGACCCTCCCCTTTTCGCCCATAACGCAGCGGCTTTTCCGAAGGGGAAAAAAGAGGGGGGGGAAAAGATCGAAGGTTCATCGTGTCGGTTTTCCTTTCTGCGATTCCGTCCTTGTGGAGAGGGAAGGCACGTTGGATGTCGCTTTTCGAGTGAGTTCAGGGAAAGGCTTTGGCATTGCGGGAACCGAAGCGATTTCAGGTTGAGGACGCATAGGTTGAGCCCTATAATATTTTATGTTCGTGCCACCCTGTGAAAATGCTCCTTGAAAAGCCATCTGAGTCAGTTCCACCGAAACGCACATCCCCACAATGGCGGGGAGGAGCATCCAGCGCAGACGGACTTTCACCTGAGTTTTCCCATCCCGGAAGTCGCGCCCTGTAACGTTCATTCCCAGAAAACGGCGGTTGATTCGGTTGAGCGAAAGAGGGTCGGACTCATCGGCTTCAGAGGTAAGGCTTTGAGCGAGAAATGCCTTTGCTTCGGGAGAGAGTGCAAATTCGTCTTCGTTTTCCAAGACGGCACCGTTATTTTTGATCGTTTTAATTCTAGACATGGCGGGTTTCCTCCTCCGCTTTTTCCCACAGAAGGCGAAATTGTTCTCGTGCCGCGCTCAAACGGGATCGAACCGTACCCACCGGGATTTGCAGGGTGTCGGCGATTTCGGCGTAATCCAGACTTTCGACTTCCCGCAACAAAAATGCGGCACGTAAAGAGGGCGTCAGGCTCGACAACATTTGCTCGACTTGCATTTTCAGGTCACTTTCAGGAGTAGAGGACGGATTTGAGGACTGCAACCTCCAACCCTCATCCTCCTCAATAAATTCG
>JACMPS010000459.1 GCA_014377395.1 Chthonomonadaceae bacterium | reverse complement strand
CATTTCGATGCAAAAGAATTGGTGAAACGGGGAATTGAGGTGATGGCGGTATGAACATGGAAGCGGAAAACAAACCCTCAAATTTGTCGGGTTCAGCAAAATCCTCTCAAATAAGCATTGGCTTTGTGATGGAACAAGCCCTCGGACACGTCACGCACCACAAAAATCTAGCACGCTGGACGGAGGAAGACGCCACGATTTGCCCGCACTGGCTACCCATTTCCGAAGTCGCCCCGGACGCTCTTGAGAAAATTCCCGGTATCAAAAACAACTGGTCATTGAAAGCCAGCCTTCGCGCTCGTGCCGCGTTGATGGAAGCGGAACGCAAAGAAAAACTGGACGCGCTTTTTATTCACACGCAGACGTGTTCGCTGTTTTCTCTGCCTTTTATGCGCCGAATTCCCACTGTGATCTCGTTAGATGCAACTCCGCTCAATTATGATACCGTTGGCGCGGAATACGGTCATCTTGCGGGTAACGATAGTTGGCTGGATCGCCGTAAAATGAGTTGGTATAAATCCGTGTTTTCAGAAGCCGCCGCAATCACGACGTGGTGCAAGTGGGCGAAAGATTCGCTCGTAAACGATTACGGGGTGTCCGCCGAGAAGATTTCCGTGATCCCGCCGGGTGTAGACCTCGAACGATGGGACTTCGGTGAGGGCAAAGCGGAACGCCTTCAGACTTCAGCGCAAAGCCCGAATGCCCCCTTGAAGTTACTTTTTGTGGGAGGAGACTTCAGCCGTAAGGGAGGCGAGTATCTGCTGGAGGCGTTCCGAAATGAACTCTCCGGGAGTTGCACTCTCGATCTTGTGACGAAAGACGAAACCCTCAAAGACGAAGCGGGAATTAAGGTTTATCGTGGCTTGACGGCGAACTCCGCTCCGCTTCGAGACCTGTACGCAAGTGCCGATCTGTTTGTTTTTCCGACGCTCGGCGACTGTCTCCCGATTGCGGTAATGGAAGCGATGGCGGCGGGGCTACCCGTGATCACCACCGATGTGGGGGCATTAAGCGAAGAGGTAGAGGCAGGCGTGAATGGACTGGTCATTCCGCCGCGTGACGCAAAAGCGATCTCATATGCGGTGCAAACGCTGGCGAATGATAAGGCACTTCGGGTGTCCATGTCCTCCGAAAGTCGCCGTCTCGCCACCGAGCGTTTTTCGGCAAAGCGGAATTATGGCATGATTCTTGATTTAGTAAAGGGCGTAAAGCGTTAAGGACGAGAAGTCCGAAACCCAAGATTTATTTATCCGTGAACAAAACATACGCTAACCCCAGAGTTTTGATGCTGGTTCCCAGTGTCGCAAAACGCCAGGTCGAAGAGACTGTCCGGGCGGACGGTCATCCAACGATGGACTATTTTGCACTTCAGCAAGCCCTCGGTGCAGACCTGATGGACTATACGGCACTTGAAGCCAATGCCTCGCCTGCCCTGGTTCGGCTCGCACGGCGGGCGGGGCGAGACACAGCGCTCGCCGCCTATGCGTATTCGCGTCGCCGGGATTACGACGTGATTTATTCCAATGGCGAAAATGTTTCGATCCCGCTTGCGTTTTTGCTGAAAGGGGTTCGGGTGCGTCCGCTTCACGTACTGATCGGGCATCGCGTCACCCCGAAGAAGAAGCGGTTGTTTTTTAAGGCATTACATCCGCAAATGGATGCGCTGTTCCTTTATGCAAGTCCGCAGGTGGATTTCGCAAAAACGGAACTGGGAATTCCCGCGCACAAGTTGCACTTGATACCTTTTCATGCCGATGACCGTTTTTATCGCCCTCTTCTTCCCTCCGCCGATGTTCCTCCGAACCTCATTTGTAGTGCCGGGTTGGAGTGGCGAGATTACCCCACGCTGATCGAAGCGGTGACGGGGATGGATGTAACGGTGAAACTCGGTGCGTCGAGTCCCTGGAGCAAACACCAGAACGAAACGGAAAATCGGGTGCTTCCCCCGAATGTCACCGCCCAACGTTACGAGTACGGCGAACTACGCCAACTTTATGCGGACTCGAAATTCGTGGTGGTTCCGCTTTATGAAAACGACTTTCAGGCAGGAATTACCACGATTTTAGAAGGTATGGCGATGGGAAAAGCCGTGATCACCACGCGCACCGCCGGACAGGTGGACACGATTCGTGAGGGTGAAAACGGGCTTTATGTGGCTCCCGGCGACGTGGAGGGCTGGCGCAAAGCCATTACCTTTCTACTGAAAAACCCGCAGGAGGCAGAGCGAATGGGAGCGCAGGGACGCCGCGACATTGAAACCCGGATGTCGCTAGAGAAATGGGTGGAGCGGATTGCAAACGTAATTCGTGAGATGGACAGGGAACGTCTTCGCAAAGCGGCTTGAAATGAGCGATTTGCGGTTTTAATTCGGTATACTCACTTTGCATGGATGAACTCACGCAGTTCTTGAAAGGATATTTTGCATGAAGGCTCTGAAGTCATTGATTTATGTTGTCCTGATCGGCTCCTTAATTCTAAACGTCGTTTTGTACGGCAAGACCCGCAAACGCGCCGTCATTTCCGTTAACACGCAGGGAATTTCACAGAAGGACATTGATAATTATCTGGAGCGTCAGGCGGGGCAACAAGTCAAAGCCACGATGGTACAGAAGGCTCTGATCGAGCAGGCAGCAAAGAAAAACGGCGTTGAACCCACCAAAGAAGAGGTAGACGCCGCCTACAACGAGCAGAAAGAACTAAACTGGCAGGTCGCCAGGGAAGTGATGATCTATCCCTTTGCGGCGGACAAGCGCAAAGACGATTTGCGGCTGGCTTTGATGCAACAGGAATTGCTTTACAAAGACGTTCAAGTCACCGATGAGGAAATCAAAGAGGAGTATAACCGTCGTCCGAGTTATTACGACGCCCCCGATAAAGCGAAAACAAACCTGTGCGTCGTGTTAAAAGATGGGGATGTCGCTGAAATCAAGTCCATGATGGAAAAGAACACTCAGCCCTCCGTTTTGACTGCACAAAAGCGAAATCAGGTGGCTTTTCTCGGTGATAATTACGTCTACACCTTTGCGAAACCCTTTGGAGAAAAGTCCAAGAATGTGGCGATGGAGCAAGTTTTCGGTCTGAAACCCGGTGCGGTGTTGCAACTGCCGCCCTCCGAATTTCAGAAAGAGGGCGCGAAAGCCGTTCTTGTTCGCCTCGATCAT
>JACMPS010000458.1 GCA_014377395.1 Chthonomonadaceae bacterium | reverse complement strand
CCTACCCCCTCCGACAAAACGGAGCCGCTGAAGTGGCTCTCCATCACTCCGCAGGGCTTTTTCGATGGCTCTCCACAAATGACGAAAAGCGTTTCTCTTTTCGCAAACGGTCTTGCGATCAAAAAAATTGATGTCTCCCCCTGGAGTCTCGGTGAAATGGTGCTAAAAGCGTGGAAAAACGAAAAACTCGAACCCGCAAAGTGGAAGCCACCTACCCTGGTAGTCACACCGAAGTAGTTGGAGGAGAGTGGTAAGTATTGAGAAGAAAGATTGTGCTGTCTTGCACTAACGATAAGAAATAATTTCGCTAATCTCTTGACAAAGCGTAGAAATCACTCTAGGATTGTCACACTCAATACTCAACCTTTGGAGAAAACTCAAAAGATGAAACGTACCCTCTACTTCTGTTTGTTTTGCTTTTGTTTTGCTCTCTTCGGGAGGGTTCCGAGTGAGGCGCAAACCTCTTTCCCCATGCTCGGCGCAACCTCCCCCGTTGGGATCAAGCGCGGAACGACAGGAATTGTCACGGTGAACGCGACAGGTAACGGCGGCGCAAGTCTAACGGGGGCATACAGAGCCTTATTTGCGGGAAAGGGTGTCACCGCCGAAGTGTTGCCACCTGAAAAACCGATTGTCATTGACCCCAAAAAGCCCTGGGAATTGCCCGTCATTTCCTCAATCAAGCTTAAAGTCACGGTCTCACCCGATGCGGAAATGGGCTTGCGAGAGTTTCGTATTGCGACGGCACGGGCGGGCGTTTCCACGCCGGGACAACTCTTTATCTCGGATGAGGACGAACTCACCGAAGTCGAACCGAACGACACCTCCGAAAAAGCGCAATCGCTCCCGGTTCCCTGTGCCGTTTCCGGGCGTATCGAGAAAAACGAGGATGTGGATTTCTACACGTTTAAGGCAGAGGCAGGACAAGAAATCGTTTTTTCGGTGCTTTGCGCCCGGTTGCAGGACAAAGTTCACGACTTGCAGGAGCATTGCGATCCCCTCCTTGTTTTGCGCGATGAAAACGGAGTTGAGTTAGGGCGTAACGATGACTTTTATCGTGCTGACCCTGCCTTTTCACACAAGTTTGAGAAGGCGGGTCAGTACACGCTACAACTGCGTGACGTAAATTACAAGGGAAATACCGCCTGGGTTTACCGCCTGAGTGTGTGGAATCGTCCCTGGGTTCTGGCGGCATCTCCTGGTGCGATCAAGGCGGGAAGTTCTAACGACCTCACGCTTTCCGGTTGGAACCTCGGCGGTGCGAAAACCGCGAAGCTCACCGTCCCTTCCGATACCCTCCCCGGCGTTCACCTGTTTTCACTGACTGTGAACGGCGTCTCGACAAACCCGATTCCGCTCTTCATTTCAGATGCCACAATCTTGCAAACCGCTTCTCCAATGAGTTTTCCGGGAGGCGTTTGTTTGCGGCAGACGGGGGAGACGCGAGAAAATCGTCTTGCGTTACGTATGAAGAAGGGAGAAGTACTTTCCTTTGAGGTGGTGGCGCAACGGATCGGCTCGACGATAGACGCCGAACTTCGATTAAAAAACGCAAAAGGCGAAATTGTTGCCTCCGCCGACGATACTTTCGGCAAAGACCCCGGCTTTAATTTCACCTGTCCCGAAGAGCAAGATTACTCACTGGAAGTACGCGATATTTCAGGGGTTGGGGGGGAACGGCGAGAATATGCCCTCTTCGCTCAGTCGTCGCGCCCCGATTTCACGGTGCGTTGTGACCCGAACCGCGCCTTGATCGCGCCGGGAAACAGGACATGCCTGTTTGTGCAAATCGAACGCAAAAACGGCTTTGACGGAGAAGTCACCGCACAACTCGACGGTTTGCCGCCGGGTGTCACCGCTTCTCCGGTCACGATTCCTGCGAACATGACAACAGGAACTTTCATTTTGACGGCGGAAGCAGGAGCGAAAATCGAAGCAACGCTGGCAAATGTAATGGCAAACGCAACGATCAAGGGGAGCGATGGCAAGCCCTTCACCGTTTCACACCGAGCCACTCCTATTGAAGAAATTTATATGCCCGGCGGAGGGCGGGGACGCTGGGAAGCCGATACGCTGGCGGTTGGCGTCACCGAGCCAAACGATCTGAGCGTTTCGGTGGACAAGCCGACCGTCTCCCTGAAACCGGGAGAAGAAGTCAAGATCGAAGTCACGATTGTTCGCCGGGAAGACTTTAAGAAAGCTGTGCCGCTTGATGTGCGCGTTCAGCATTTTGAGGTATTTTGTAATCCGTTGCCACCGGGTATTTCGATTGTGGAGACAACCATTCCTGAAGGGCAAAACAAAGGTACAATAACCCTGAAAGCGGACGCGAACGCCGCTCCGATTAAAAATTTAGTGCTTCCGATTATGGGGTTTGTCTCAATCAATTTTGTGATGAAAACATGGTTTGTCGCACCCGTTACGCTGACCGTCGAGAAGAAGTGAACTAATCGTATCGCGTTCGGCAGGACGCCTCCGCCGTAGGTGCTTAGCGCAGGGGTAAAATAGACCGTTGACGCCGTTAGTATAAAAAAATTGGATGGGAGTTTGATTGGCGAACGCAACACTGTGGATTGTTTTCTCGATAGGGTTTTTGCTTGTTTTTGCGCTGGATATGGGCATCCTGAATCGCAAGCCGCATACCCCTACCCTTCGAGAAGCGGCGATCTGGAGCTGTGTCTGGCTGAGTCTGGCGTTGGCGTTCGCGGCGGGGATCTTCTACGAGAAGGGACACACAGCGGGAATGCAGTTTCTCGGTGGTTATGTTGTCGAATTGTCTCTTTCCGCAGACAACGTGTTTTTGTTTGCCGTCATCTTTAAGTATTTTCGGACGCCGCCACAAATTCAACATCGGGCGTTGGCATGGGGTATTTTCTCGGCGATTGTCCTGCGGGGCGTGATGATTGCTGCGGGCGCGGCTCTAATCAGTCGCTTTCACTGGGTGGAATATGTCTTTGGGGCATTTCTCGTTTTCACGGGCATCAAAATGTTTCTTTCCCGCAATGAAACCCCCGATGTCTCCGAAAATCGTCTGCTCATTCTGGCAAAACATCATTTGCCCGTTCTCGATCACTACGAGGGAAGCCAGTTCTTTGCCGTAAAAAACGGAAAACGAACGGCGACCCTGCTGTTTCTTGTGTTGCTGATGATCGAAAGCACCGATGTCATTTTTGCATTGGACAGCATTCCCGCGATTTTCGGGATCACAAAAGACCCGTTTATCGTTTTCACCTCAAACATTCTGGCGATTTTAGGGTTGCGATCCCTCTACTTCCTGCTCGCGGGAGTGATGGATAAATTTCACTATCTGGAGACGGGACTGGCATTTGTACTGGCGTTTGTAGGAGTAAAAATGCTGGCAGTGGCGGCGGATGTTCACATTGGATTAGCGGGATCGCTGGGGGTGATTCTCGGTATTTTGATTGTCTCCGTGATTGCCTCATTGATGTTTCCGAAATCTGAAGAAGACAAACAAAAACACGGATAAAAAACACTTTGATAACCGAACCGACCTGCGAAAATTCTGCACTGATCGCTGACGATAGGAATGGAAACGAGAAAACCCTCCTGGGTTTTCATGAGACTTCTTCCGTGCTGATGGGCATGGTAGAGGTTTTGGAAAATGACATTCGCTACCTTTATGGCAATCCCGCTACCGCTCGGTTCACAGGGTTTTCTTGCGATGCGATGCAAAACCGTCTTCTAAGTGAAATGGGACTTTCGGAAGAGCAAATCAAGAAATGGCTCGAACGTTACCGTCTTGCCGGTAAGTCGGATGGCTCGGTTCGTTTCGAGTATGAGCGTCCTTCCCTCCAAAATGGCGAGAGCAAAATGCTCTGGATGGCGGCGACGCTTTCTTTTGTAGGTCATGGGGAGACAGGGCATCCCCGTTTTTCCTACTTGATCGAAGATATTTCCGCGCAGAGGAAAGCCGAAAGTCTGGCGGCGGATTATGTCCGGCTTCTCGCGTTGTCCTCTGAAGTCGGAAAGGCACTTACTGACGGTCACGTTCTCCAATCCTCGCTTCAACTTTGCACCGAGAGTTTAGTCCGACATCTGGACGCCGCCTTCGCCCGAATCTGGGTTTTGAACCCCGCCGAGAATGTTCTTGAATTGTGGGCTTCTGCAGGAATGTACACGCACCTTGATGGTGCCCACAGTCGGGTTCCGGTAGGAAAATTCAAGATCGGCTTGATCGCGGGGGAGCGAAAGCCTCACCTCACTAATTCAGTAGTGGGAGATGAGCGTGTGAGCGATCAGGAGTGGGCAAAGCGGGAAGGCATGGTCTCGTTTGCCGGGTATCCGCTCAATCTCGGCGATAATCTGGTAGGCGTGATGGCACTGTTCTCCCGTAAACCGCTTGAAGAGACAACACTGGAGGCACTGGCAACGGTTTCCAATCAGATTGCTGTCGGCATCGAGAGGCAAAAAGCGGACGTGCAACTCAAGGATCAAGCCGAGACACTGAAAACGATCCACGAAATCGGGCAAATTCTATCGGCGGAACTTGATCTCAAAAGACTGGTGCAAGCGGCAACCGATGCGGCAACGACTGTCACAGGCGCACAATTTGGTGCTTTCTTCTACAATGTTCCCGCCGAGCAGGGAAAATTTTCAACCCTGTACACCTTTTCCGGCGTCGCTCCCGAACATTTCGCTCAGTTTCCTATGCCTTGTAAAACCGATGTTTTTGCGCCTGTTTTTAAGGGAGACGGCACGATTCGGAGCGGCGATGTCACTCAAGACCCCCGCTACGGCACAAACTCACCTCATTCCGGTGTTCTTATAGGGCACCTGCCCGTCGTCAGTTTTCTGGCGGTTCCCGTCGTTTCGCGCTCCGGCGAAGTGATCGGCGGAATTTTTCTGGGGCATGAAAAGCACAATGTCTTCACGTCACAGCATCAGCAGGTCGTCGAGGGGATTGCGGCTCAGGCGGCGATTGCGATTGACAACGCTCGACTTTTCCAGAAAGCACAGGACGAAGTCATCGAGCGTGAACGTGCTCAAAACGCTCTTCTGGAAAGTGGAAAGCAACTGCGCCTTGTGATCAACGCGATTCCAATGCTCATTTCCTATGTAGATACTGAGCATCGGTATCGGTTTAATAATCGCAGTTACGCGGAATGGATGGGGAAACCGCCCGAAGAAATTAATGGAAGTCACGTTTCCGAAGTGATCGGCAAGGCAGATTACAAAGAGATACAGGCGCATATCGAAGCCGCGCTTTCCGGGCAGGAAGTGGTTTATGAGCGTGAAATGCTTTATCAGGGCGTGGCGTCACGCTTTGTTCACACGACTCTTGTTCCTGACTTCGATGAAGACGGAAGCGTTAGAGGTTTAGTTGCTGTCGTCAATGACATCACTGAGAGAAGGCGTCAACAGGACGCACTGAGCGAAAGTGAGCGTCGTTACCGCTTTATGTCGGAGGCGATTCCGCAGATCGTGTGGACTTCGACTTCAGATGGAAATCAGGATTACTACAATCAGCGTTGGACGGAATACACGGGCTTGTCCCTCCGGGAAACTCTCTTGGAGGGCGGGCGGAAATTTCTGTACCCGGAAGACCTGCAACCGACGCTCGATGCCTGGTCAACCGCCGTAAAAACCGGAAACGACTATAAAATCGAACACCGACTTCTGGGAAAAGACGGAATTCATCGCTGGTTTCTTTCTTGTGCCACCGCCATGCACGGCTCGGACGGGAAAATTATCAAATGGTTCGGGACGGCAACCGACATTGACGAGCAGAAAAAAGCGCAGGAGCGTGAGCGTTTCCTCGGTGAACTGGGCGAGTGGCTAAGAACCTCCAACGAGCCGCAGGAAATTCTCTGGATTGCCGTCTCAAGAACCGGTGAGTATTTGCGGGCATCTCGTTGCTACTACACAGACACGAATCTTGAAGAGGATCGAGTCGTGATTCATCGGGATTATTGTCACGGCGTGGAAAGTTGGGCGGGAACCTACTCGCTCAGTGATTTCGGCTCTGAGGTGATCAAGGAGTTGAATGAGGGAAAGACGGTAGCGATCTCAGACACTCTCACCGATTCCCGAACTGCCTCTCAATATGAATCCACCTACCTTCCGGTCAAGATTCGCGCCTATCTTTCCGTACCACTCATGCAGGAAGGAGAGCGAGTCGCGTCGCTGGTGGTCAGTCAGGCGGAGGTAACTCGCCATTGGACGCAGGAGGAGAGGGTATTGCTGGAAACTATTGCAGAGCGCACCCGGTTTGCAGTAGAGAATGCTCGCCTCTGGCAAGCCGAGCGAGAGCAAAAAGAGAAACTCGCACGCGCCATTCAGGAGGTACATCACCGTATCAAAAATAATTTGCAGGGTGTTTCCGCCCTTCTGGAAATGCAAATCCCATTCGGTAGCACGATGATGCCCGTTCAGACTGTGCGTGAGGGCTTGAACCAGATTAAGACGATTGCACTGGTGCATGATCTGCTGGCACACGATCAGCCGATTGGCAATGTGGACGCCGGAAAGGTACTGACTAAACTCATTGAGTTGCTTTCGATGAATATGCAAAGCGCAAAACGTTCCAGTTCTTTGAGTGTGAATGTTGAAGAGGTCTGGCTTCCTACTAAAGCGGCAACGTCGGTAGCACTTATTGTGCAAGAACTCGTGACAAATGCCGAGAAACACCGTCGAACTGTACAGCGGGACGATCCTTCGCAGGTTCAAGAGATCGAAGTCACCCTGAAAAAAGTCGAGGGCAACATTTCAGTCATGGTTCAAGATCGAGGACCTGGTTTTCCACCGGATTTCGACCCTGCGATTAGTGCGAATATCGGGTTGGAGTTAGTGACGACGCTAGTAAAGCACGACTTGCAGGGAGCGATCACTTTTAAGAATAGAACAGACGAAAAGGGCGGTTGCGTCGAGGTTGTCTTTTCGGAGAATTTAGTGTCTGAATAAGTTCAGCAGATTGAATGAAGAGGTTTTAACTCCCTTCCCTTATGCACTTATCTTGTCCCTTAGCGCGAAATGAGGTTAATGCACTTACCGCAGGAATAAATTCCGCGCTATGAGGCGTACCGCCCCTGAATTGGCTAAAACTCGGACACCCCCTTCGTGCTTTTGCATTGAGTCCACGCAAGTGGACTTCGCGCTTCTTTAGCCGGGGAATTCATTCCCCGGACTCTGTTTTGCAACAATCTGAAAACCTTTTCGCTAAAGGACAAGATAAGTGCATAAGGGGAGGAACAAAATTGACACCCCCTCGAAAGCCGTAAACGTAAGGAAAATTAGTTTTCAAGCCAGAACGATAACGAATCAAGAGAGAAAGAGCGGAACAGGAAAAGATGGAAAGAGAAATTTCAAGGCGGACTTTGCTGAAAGGCGCGGGCGTGGCGATGGCGTTGCCCTGGTTGGAGTCGCTGGCTCCCATTTCGGCATTTGCACAGGGCAAGCGAGTAGTGGAAAAGCCACCTGTCCGATTTGCGGCTCTCTATATGCCGAATGGAGTCAATCCTCACGCCTGGACACCAACAGGAGAGGGACGCAATTTCGGACTTTCTTCTGCGCTCGAACCCCTTAAAAATGTGAAGGATGATCTGCTTGTTTTCTCGGAGTTAATGAACAAAAACAGCCTTGAAGGAGACGGACACTACGTCAAAGTCGCGCCGATGCTTTGCGGCACGGCAATCACGAAGACAACGGGAAGCAACCTGCGCTCCGGCGGAATCTCGCTCGATCAACTTATCGCTCAGCACAACGGAATGGCAACCCCGCTCCCCTCTCTCGAACTG
>JACMPS010000457.1 GCA_014377395.1 Chthonomonadaceae bacterium | reverse complement strand
GTTTTTCCGGCTAAGTCGAGTGGCAGGGAGACAGTTTGTGGAAACCCCGCTTTTGAGAGACGCACTACCTCCCGATTGAGTTCCGCATCTCTCTCTGTACCAATCAGAACACAGGGCAGAGCCAATCGGTTTGCGATTTCACGCACAACCTCTGAATAGTTTTCCGCCCCCCAACGTCGTACAAGATTGCCCGCTGCCGGATTCACCACGACATAGGGCTTACCGGGACTAACACCGCCCTCTTTGAGCAAAAGGGAAACACTCTCCATTGCCTCTGAAGACGGCACGAGCAGAAACTTTGCCTCACCAATAGGTTGCTTAATACCGAGCGAACGGACAACATCGAGAAACCATTCTACCCGATGCAGGCTTTCTTTGCATACCGGGACAGGCGGCGAGATAATACCGGAACCATCCCGCATTTTCCGCCACCCTACGCGCTTTGTGGCTCGCGCCGCGAGAGCCATGATCCCACTTTTCGCATAGCCCTGCAAATCCAGAGACAGATCAAATTTCTCGTTTCGCAATTCTTTTAGAAATTGCAAATACTCTTTCCAGACTTGCGGATCCGTCCTGCGTCCCCTTTTCCAACGAGAGCGCGGCAACACAATCACCCGATCTACAAGCGGATTGAGACGCACGATTTCCGCCGACATCTCCTCCACAATCCACGTCAGATGCAGGTGCGGATAAGCCTCTTTGAGTGCCGCCGACACGGGCAATGCGTGAATGACATCCCCGATAGAGGAAAGTCGAATGATGAGTACCCGCTCGATTTTGGCTAAGTCCATAAGACGATTCAGGGGCTATTCCGGCGAGTCGAAAGGGGTTCTGCCTTCTCGGTTCTTCCCCCTCACGGATTTATCTTGTCCCTTGAGAAAAGAAATAAGTGTTTGCCGCAACATATATAACGCAGGAATGAATTCCGCGCTCAGAGGCGTGCCGCCCCATATGGACAAAACTCGGACACACCATTCGTGCTTGCCTGATCAAACAAAAGACTTCAGAAGGTTAAAAGACAGAACCTGTATACTGCTTTTGTATTGAGTCCACGCAGGTGGACTTCGCCTCTTTGTAGCCGGGGAATTTATTCCCCGGACTCCCTATCCCTCTCCCCGATAAACGCAACCGGAAGTACAGGTTTCGCGCACAGCGACGGCACATAAAAGCGGCAAAGTCGGCTTGAGATATTTCCAGATCCAACGCGCCAGATTTTCACTTGTCGGGTTTTCGAGTCCCTCAATTTCGTTGAGATAATAGTGATCGAGGCGATCATAAAGCGGACGAAACGCGGCACTTAGTTCGCTAAAATCCATGACCCACCCTGTGTGTGCATCCACTTCGCCCTCAACATGGATGACGATCCGAAACGAATGACCGTGCAACCGGGCGCACTTGTGACCGGGTGGCACATTGGGTAAATGGTGTGCCGCCTCAAAGGTAAATTCCTTGTAAAGTTCCATAAAGAGAGCTACTTAAATTTGTAGATGAGGGGGTTTCCCTTACCTGCTGAGAGCGTGAGCGGCACATTATCCTGCGGGTCTACAAAAAGGCGAGTCGGTTTTGTACGTGATTTGAGTGTAAAGTGGGTCAGGGCGTCTTTCGCGACGATCACCTGAGTTGTTTCGCCGAGAGCCGTCTTCAGTTGGAGCGGCAGTTTCAGGCGATAGATAGGGGCGGTTTGCTCAATGTCTCCGGTGACGACAAAGCCGGAACCTACCTTTTTCAGCAGGACGTTTTTGAGTTGTGCGGTGGGTAGTCCGGTACGCTCCATCCACTGCGAGAAAAACCAGCGATAATCGCCCCTTGTTTCCATGTTGACGATTTTCTCGAAGTCGCTCCACTCGGCGGAATTTCCGGTCGGGTAGGATTTATAAAAGGTTTGCATCGCCTTTAACATCACAGGCTTTCCGATTTCATCTTCCAACACCCGCAACACAAGTGGGCCCTTGCCATACCCTACCGATGCCTGAGCGTTATCAGAGGTGTCATGCGCTTTTGTCATCGTCCAATTCTGAAAGGCGCGAGCGCGTCGTTGTCGGCTTTGCAACAGTCGCTCTTCGGGAGGCGTTTTTTCTAAGCCCTGAGATCGCTGGAAAAGTTCATCCGAATATTCCGCAAACGATTCGTTCCACATCGAGCGCGTGTAAGAACTCGGTACAACGCCCCCCCACCAGGTGTGAGAAAGTTCGTGGACAATCGTTCCGGGCAGAGTGAACGCCCCGAACGTTGCAAACGAATAGGCTTCCAACGCCCCCCCGAACGGCCCCTTTGTTTCGACGACGGCATAGCGTGAATAGGGATGCTTGCCGAAATTCGTCTCGAAATAATCGAGTGATTTCTGCAACAGATCAAGGCAACGGTCAGGCAGAGCAGGATTGTCGGAGAGAAGGTAGGTCGCGATTTTGCGCCCTTTGTAGTTTCGCTCCGTCACTTTATATTTTCCCATATCGACGGTGTAAAAGACGACGGGCAAATCATTCTTAAAAGTGGCGGTTTCGGTTTTGTCGTCGTTCACTTTTGTGGAGACGAGTTCTCCAATCGCAACCCCTTTCCACTCGGCGGGAGAGGTGAGTGTGATAGTGGCGGTGGCAGGTTGACGAGCCGTGTGCGGATAGAAATAGGAGTTGATCGTGGCTTCATCGGAGCGGAAATAGTCGCTTCCATTATGATCCACCACGCCGTCATACTTGAGATAAAGGGCGAACTTATCTTCTGTAGGTAACTGAAAAGCAACTATGCCACCTACTTGCTGGAAAGGAACGGCTTCTCCGCTCGAAGTACCGAGTTTCAATTCTTGAATTTTGTAGTCGGAGGAAATTCGGAACAATCCGTAAGGCTTGCGTTCGCCCGGTAAGACTTCGAAAGTAACGGTGTCCGTTGCATAAAGGTGCTTAGCAGGAGCGTCCACATGAATTTGGAGTTCGTGATGCCGCACTCTCAGTCCGAAAGGGTCGGTCTCCTTGATCTCCTCACCGAGTTTAATATCGCCCCCCGCACCGTCCTTCACGACGCGATGAATGTGATCGCCGTCACTTTCGCAGGTGTGCCATTCGTGGAACACGATGAACTGCTCGGCGGAGGTTGGCTTTCCTTCTTCCGTCGTTTTTGGTGGCGTCAGTAAACCGCTTTGCCATTTCTTCGTTGTGGTCTCTTTGATCCACCCGAAATTCGTTTTAACCTCACCCTCTGTAAAGGGTTTCAGTGCTTCGAAATCCCGTGCATTGACCGCCGCTGTCGCTCCCGTCACCAGCTTCGGAAGTCCGTCGAGCGCGTGATCGCGTAAAAGGTCAGAGCGTGAGGAAGAGGGCGCAAAGCCAAGCAAAGAGACGCTCGCAGTCAGGAATAGCCCGGTGCTGAGAATCGGCAACCACTGAGGACGAGAAAATTTCAAGGCAGTCGGCACTCCTGTCAAAAAATCGAATGGATCAAGAACCTACAGTATACCGCACAGGACGGGGCAGGGGAAAAATTCGGATTGATCCACAGAAAAACAGGGACAAGTGTTAAGTGTTGAGGGTAAACCCCAGGATCGGGTTGCTTGACGCCGGCATTTTGGCTTGGCAACGAGTGTCGTGCCGATTTTAGAGCGAAAGGGAATGCCACAGTCCCGTCCGGAAACGTGACTTCACCCGCTCCCTCCATTTGTTCCCCCGGAAGGCTCTGCGTGGTTTCGATGCGTCTGCGTGTCCTGCAGAGAAACCACCGATACGCTTTCTCGACCTCAGCGGGGCTTGCTTTGATAGCCCCGGTCTCCGAGGTGAGCAAAACGGGAAACCGTTGGAACCCGACGTCCCCGACGCCGGTCTTGCCGAAGGAGCCTCCGCCCTCGCGCACTAAAATCGCCCTTCCTCTGAGAAATAAGAGGAGGGGCGATCACAAATTGACGTTTAGACTAAAAGGCAGTCGAAGTTGAGGTTTCGACTGCCTATCGGGTACAGTTCAT
>JACMPS010000456.1 GCA_014377395.1 Chthonomonadaceae bacterium | reverse complement strand
TACTGAAAGACGGCTACCTGCAAAATGACCGAGAGGAGTTCCGCCCAGCAAACAAGTGACGCGATAATGAGCGGAATTTCTCGCTTTCCCACCGCCGCCGCACACGCAAGCCCCGCCCCTAGAGCGAGAGAACCTGTGTCGCCCATAAACATTTTTGCCGGGTGTGCATTCCACCAGAGAAACCCCGTTAGTGCGCCTGCCAGTGCCACGCAGAAAAAGGCGATTCCCGGAGCCAGCGCAAACGTGACCACCGCAATCGTAAGCGCGATCAGCAGAATAACGCCGCTCGATAGCCCGTCCACTCCATCGGTAAAATTGGTGGCGTTGGAAAATCCTACAATCAAAAGCACGAGAAAAAGATAGTAAAAGACGCCGATGTCCACGATTTTTTCGCCGCCGGGAAGCGCGAAAGAAAGTGCCGTTGTCCAACCCGGTTGCGACGTTTTCGCAAGATAGACACAGAACAATACCGCCAGCAATAACTGTGCCAGCATCTTTTCACGAGCGCGTAGCCCTAAGTTTTTGCCTCGTTTTATACTCAGGTAATCGTCGAGAAAGCCGATTCCCCCGAAGAAGAGCATCATCAGCAATACCGCAAAAAGGTGACTGTCGGGAGCCTGTGCAGGTCGCGAGATGAGCAGATAGCCCCATCCGCATACCATCACCGAAAACAGGATGAGGAGACCGCCCATTGTCGGCGTTCCCTGCTTGGCGGAGTGCGCGGCGGGGGCATCAAGGGAGACGTTTTGCTTTGCACCGAGTTTGCGTAAAGCCCCAATCGCCCACTTTCCGGGCAAAGCGCACAGCAGAAAAGCCACGAGGAAACCGAGGAGTAAGGGGGTCAATGGAGAAGTCATAAAGTTTCTTTCTCGGAAAACGAAATCAGGGCTTGTACAATACATTCCATCGCCATTGCACGAGAACCCTTCACTAAAATTACGTCGTTCGGGCGCAACTCAGGCTCTAGCAGGGCGAAAACCTCTTCGGCGGTATCGGCGTGAAGGTGCGGAATATCGCCTGCGCCCACTGCGATTTCTCGTGCGAGATCGCCCACAGTGACAAGAAGACGAAGATCGGAATTTGCTGCGTTTCGCCCGACTTCGCGGTGCAGTGCGGGTGCATAATCGCCGAGTTCTTTCATGTCGCCGAGAACTGCAATTCCGCCGGGGTGCATCTGTTTCAGAGTTTCCAGTGCCGCCTTCATGCTCTCCACTCCTGCGTTGTAGCAGTCGTCCAGAATTGTGAGCGTTCCCGCTTTTTTTACGCTCATCCGCTTGTCGGCTCCCCCCCAATTTTCGAGGGCATAGATCGCCTCTTTCTCCTCGATCCCTGCAAGTTTCGCAACCGCTAGCGCAAACAATGCGTTTCGCAAGTGATGTACGCCCGGAACCGACAGCGTAGGCATCCTGCTCGGCGTCAGGCATTCGACGTGGGAGGGGAGGGCGCGTGACGCATCGGAATTCCCCACACCAATAACGCGAACCCCCGCCGGAATGCGGGCGAGCATTGTGTCGGCAAACTCGTCTTCAAGGGGAACAATCGCGACGGAGCCGGGTTTGAGTGCGGCAAAAAGTTCCGTTTTGGCTTCGGCGATCTTTTCGCGTGAGCCGAGGCGTTCGATGTGCGCGTAGCCGATATTGGTGATCAGGGCAATTGTCGGCTCTGCAATCTCGGCAAGTCGAGCGATTTCTCCCAATCCGCGCATCCCCATTTCGACTACTGCCGCTCGGTGCAATGAGATTAACTCAAATAGGGTTTGCGGAACTCCAATCTCATTGTTGTGATTTTTTTCGGTGGCGAGCGTGGGAAATTTCGTGCGAAGAACAGCGGCGATCATTTCTTTCGTGGAAGTCTTGCCGACGCTCCCGGTAATGGCGATCACCGGAAGTGAAGAAAACCGAAGACGGTAAGCGTGAGCGAGGTCTCCAAACGCTTTGAGCGTATCGGGAACCGTCCACTGCAAGCCCTCAATGCCGGGATTTTTTCGCTCGACAAGACAGGCGATCGCTCCCCGCGAAAATGCCTCTGCGATGTAGTCATGTCCGTCAAAGGTTTCGCCGCGCAATGCTACGAAAAGCGACCCCGGCACAATCGTTCGCGTGTCCGTGCAAACGCCCGTTACCTCAAAGTCGTTTGCCGGAAAGGGCAAACCGAGTGCTTCTGCAATCCATCCTGAAGAAAGTGTTTCCATCGGGAATCAGTGTACCCCGTAGAGAGGAAGAGTGGAGCAGTTGCCTTTTCGTTTATGTTGGAAAGGGGCAACAAAAAGGGGAGGCGACGGGATTAACCCCGGGGAGTCTGGGGAATGAATTCCCCGGCTACAGAGAAGCAAAGTCCACCTTCGTGGACTCAATGCAATCCGCTTTTTAGCCACCCCGTAATCGCCGTTACCATTTTGTCTGAGAGGCGTCTTACCTGCAATAGTTTTGCATTTTATTTACTCATCAAAAAAAGACTTTTTTCTAGAAAGAAAAATACCGATGCTTTTCCCTGTTCCTCCCGTTACACCGTCGAATTTAACTTCCACCTCTCTTGTTTTGCCTTCCGCCATGCCGTTAAAAGGAGAGAAGGAAGTTGCCACAAAAGCACAATTCAAGAAGTGGGGCGAAGAAACGCTTCAACGCCTTTTTACCGAGTTTAGATCGGATCGCCCCGGTCTTTATTCCGATGAGCGATCCAGCGAAAAGCCGAAAAAGAGTGGTCCCGCGTTTATGTGGGGTTGCGGAGTGATGCTGTCGGCATTGACCGCCGCCGCAAAAGACAAGCCAAAAGAATACAAGCCGCGCCTGGAACCGTTTATTACCGGATTGGAAGTGTACTGGAATAACGCGGGTGACGTGGGCGGGTACGACGTGTTGCCGCTTCCCAAGCCCCCGGATCGCTACTATGACGATAACGCCTGGGTCGC